>JAZQER010000001.1:0-14061 GCA_045539095.1 Acutalibacteraceae bacterium
TCCCGAGTGGCCAAAGGGGACAGACTGTAAATCTGCTGCTTTCAGCTTCGGTGGTTCGAATCCACCCTCTCCCACCAAACAAAAAGACTTGCTTCGGCAAGTCTTTTTGTTTGGTGGAATGAAGCGTTCCCTTACGGGAACATTAAGCAGCTTTCGCTATGAAGACGCTTACGCTAATGAAGTGTACCTACGGCACGATAAGGAACGCTTTGCTTCATAAATTCGCAAAGCGAATTTGCATCATGGCGGCAAAGCCGCCGCTTCATATTTGCGTAAGCAAATGCTTCATTTCCAAACCATAGTATTTATGCTATACTTAATTTTAAAGAGGGTGCTATTATGCGCGATGATAAACTATCGATTCAATCGTTGGATTTCGCCGTATCTATAATAAATCTCGTCAAAGAACTCAAACTCAAAAAAGAAAATATTATCTCCAATCAAATCGGCAGAAGCGGTACATCTATCGGCGCAAATATCCGCGAGGCGCAATATGCACACGGCAAAGCAGACTTTGTTTCCAAACTCCAAATCGCCCTCAAAGAAGCCAACGAAACAGGCTATTGGCTTAAACTCTTATACAAAACGAATTATATTGATGAAACAACCTACAAAAATCTTGATTCGGCTTGTACCAGTATTCGTGTAATGCTGATTTCTTCGGTGAATACTGTCAAATCAAAGGAGGAAAAATAATATGAAGTTTTTACATATACCGAAAAAGAAATATATAATCTTTTTTTGTATTGCTTCGGTTTTAATTTTTATTTTAAACTTAATATTTCCGTTAATGGCAAACTCTATTGTTAAGTATAATTTAGATATCCTTTTACTTGCACATATATTTCTTCCTGTGCTATATGGAATCATTTCTTGTATGATATTTTCTTTTTTATTATGACTGTAGAAAAATGTTTGCAGAACTTTAAAAGTGTTTTTCAACTTAAGATTTTCACGATTTTACAAGTTGTTGAAATTCTCGTGGGCATATTAATAATTCTTTATGATGTTTATTTTACAAAAACTATCCAAACTGTTTTCAGTAAAATGCTAATACAATCATTCTATTTTAAAAGTTTAATTACTAACGAAGATATATCCCATGTTTTGTTGTATTGGATATACATACAACTATTTATAATAATTGCCATAGCAGTAATTATGTTTATCGCCGCTAAGCGACAATCTAAAATAAAAATTCAAATTCGTGAAAATGAAAGAGAAAAGCAATTCACAAATGAGTTAACACAATTTCTTGGCTTTATTTATGAGAAAAGCGAATTTTATAAGCAGGTTCAAATTCCTTATTTGTCGCTTAGCCAAATGGATGGTACACGTGGTGAATTTGAAGTTTATCATATGTTAAGAAAAAATGGTTTTACAAATGCGAAATATATTTTTAATCGTGAAATTCCCAAAAGTGATGGTTTAAATACAGAACTAGACCTAATTATTATTCATGAAAAAGGAATTTTTGTAGTTGAGAATAAACATTATACTACACGTATTTATGGTAATGCCTTAGATCATGATTTGACAATTATAGACCATAGCGGTAATAAAAAAAGCATCTATAATCCAATCAAGCAGAATGAAAAACATGTAGTAGCACTAAAAGAGTTTTTAAAATTGAAAGGTTTGTATATCAATGACGAAATAACTCCCATATATTCAATTGTGGTTTTTACTGCTGAGGGAGGAGATAAAACAGATGATATTATTTCTGGAATTTCAACCGTTGGTACAGAAACTAAAGTTTGCACCTCACAAAATGTTTATCATATCATCAATCAATGGATTTCTAGTTCCGACTCAATGGCAGATATAAATGTTTCAAAAATTAATGAAGTATTGCTCAATCTACCTATACGGAAAAAGTATTCTTAAATACATCTGGACTTCTAAAACTTTTTGGATATAATTGCTGTTACCAAAAAAATGTGGCAGTAGTTATGAAATTTGAAAACAAACAACAAGAATTAAGATTTATGTAGTCTTATGGGAACGGTTAATGTATTTGCAAGAACACTTAAAGGAAAACGGCGAACTTGATTTTATGCAAGTGGTCAGAGAGTGTAAATGGAGATGCTCTAATAAAATCGAGCGTTTAAAAGACGAAATATAAGAGGCATCTAAATGGTTCGGAACAGCCAAGTGTTGTGGTCTATTTAGATGCCACACAGAAAAGCCTTGAGAAATCAAGGCTTTTCGCATTTTTACCCCTATTTTTCAAGTTGCTATTTCATAGATGCCAACGACCTACAAGGTGGATTCGAACCACCGAAACAAAAGCAAAGGACTGATTTAGCAATTTTATTTTGCTACATCAGCCCTTTTTTTATTTTTTCTCTTTCAATCTTGCTTTTGCTTCTTCTACGGTTTCGCCGTCTTTGGTGAGGTAAGCATCTACAAACTTATCTTCGATTTTGGTGTAACCGCCAACTACACCTTGCTCGATTTTTTTGTAGCCGTCTACAACACCCTTTTCAATTTTCTTGTAACCGTCGGTTACTGCTTCGGTAATCTTTTCGTTTGCCTTTACAATTTTTGATTTTGCCATATCTGTATATTTCCCTCCAATCAGATTTATTCCGAGAAGCAGCACTACAATCCATACCACCGTTCCCGTAAAAATATTAAGCAATAGTATTTCTGACGCTTCCATTCCCTCAAATGACTGCAGCATCGACCTTTGCATTGTGTAAATAGAAACACACGCATCAGCAAGCGATATATTAAGCAGTGTCTTTAATACCGGCGAGGCGGAACGCTTTGCTTTTATAATACCGATAATTGCAATGGTAATTTTAGTGAATGTGTATGTTGCAATCGTAATCATTACAATTTCATGAAAGGCGGTACCCCTATCCTTGACAGCGGACATTATGTTTACACCCACTATGCAGAACGAAAGCACCACCAATAAGAATCCCGTAATACGCCGTGCAAAAAGCTCGGTATCATAATTGCCACCTGCTTTTCGTTTTATCTGCAACACAGAATATCGGGTTACTGTCAACACAGCGTAATACGCGCCTACTGTAATAAACCACCACGAATTCGCAAGAAATCCCAAAGCACAATTACCAACTGCATAAGCAAAGTTGAACGAAAGACTTATATAAGGATTTTTCGCAATTCTTAACACTTTCATTTTATGCCCCTAACCATCGGTATCAACGCAATCAACATAATAATGCCGAGAAGTCCCACGAGTGTACCCCAAATAATTTGTTTCCATACAAGGCACATACACATACCTACACCAAGCACCAAAGCAGCAATAACGGTATAGATTGTGCGTATTACATTCTTTCCACTCATCTTCTGCAACTTTTTGTGCTCCATCTTACACCAGACAAGTGCTGTGATAATGCTAAGTATAATACCTATAGCACCAAAAACAACGCCTTCAGTGAAGGCATTCCACTCCGGTAGAAGTGCCATACACATACCAAGTGCGAAAAGCACCCCGCTCACAGTTCCCATAACGAGTGCAACAAAACTACTCTTTTTCATTTTGAAATCTCCCTTCATTAAACCAACGCTTGTGTTTTTATTGCAAACATAGTATAATGTATTTACAAAGATAAAACAATCAACAATCGGGCAACAAGTGTTGGAATAAAAGAAAAAACAACCCTCAGATTGGTCGTAAGTGTTGGAATAAAGGAGAATTGTTATGAATGTAAAGAACAACAAGCGACGCAGGGATTCACAAGATAAAATTGAAAAGGCGTTCATTGAACTACTGCAAACCTGTGAGATCAAAGATATAACCGTTTCGGATATTATCAAAAACACGGGACTCAACCGAAGCACTTTCTATGCAAACTACATTGATATATTCGATCTTGCCGATAAAACGAGAGAAAAACTCGAAAATGAGTTCAGCAATCTGTTTGCCGACTATGATTATTTTAACGAACGTACCGGTGCTGAAAAGATGTTCCGGCATATTAAAGAAAATCAAATCTTCTATAAAACATATTTTAAGTTATGTTACGATGATAAGCACCTCGTATCAATATATGATACCAAGCGAGCTGAAAAAGAACATATTGATGGCAACATCAAATATCATATCGAATTTTTTAGAAACGGTCTAAATGCTATTATCAAGTTATGGCTTGCCGGTGGTTGTCAGGAATCGCCTGAAGATATGGCAGAGGTTTTAAAGCAAGAGTATAGAGGTAGATAGAAAATTTCTCAAACTTGTTTCAGGGAATTTTTTACTTCTAACCTATTACCTCTTCACTCAAAAATTCTCGGAATTTTTGAAGTAATAAGTAAGAAGTCTGTTGCGACAGGCTTCAATTATATTGCTATTTATATAAATGTGTGCTATAATCCGTTTTGTGAATTGGAACTTTTATGAGTTAATATATCAAAATCTACTTATCATATCTTAGTTCCTGCAAAGGGAGGGTTCTCATTATGCAAAAGGATATTTTCGGAGATGTCCGTTACAAGGTTCAACTTCACACCCACACCAGTTTATCTGACGGTATATATTCTCCTCAAGAGGTTGCAAAAGTTTATAAGTCTGCCGGTTTCGATGTTGTTGCCTTCACCGACCACTGGGTATATGGCGGAGAATCAGAAATTGACGGCTTAAAAATTCTTTCAGGTTGCGAGTACAATGTCGGACGCTCCGATACCTCCACCGGTGTTATTCATATAGTTGGCGTCGGAATGGAAAAAGACCCCAAAATAGAAAAGGAAACCGCAACACGGCAAGGTGTGGTGAATGCAATAAAGGCAAGCGGCGGTGTTGCTATATGGGCGCATCCTGCGTGGTCGTTAAATTCATTTAACGATACCAAAACCGTTAGCGGCTTTGATGCGGTGGAAATATATAATACAGTTTCAAATGTTTGTCAAAGCAGCAGACCCTATTCAGGCTATTTTGTTGACGTTTTAGCAAACAACGACGTAATTTATCCGCTTGTTGCTACCGACGACTCTCATTATTACAACGGCGAGGATGAAGCCCGTTCATATATAATGGTAAAAGCTGAGTCCAACAGCCAAAATGATATAATAAACGCAATATTAAAAGGAGACTTTTATTCTACCCAAGGCCCGGAGCTTCACGTAAAGCGCGATGGAGAGACCATTTCGGCTTACTGTTCTCAATGTGTTAAGATAAATTTTCTTTCAAATATCTCTTGGGCTCCCGATAGAATTGTGAGAGGCGAAGGTTTGACCCACGCCGAATACCGTATAAAACCACTTGAAAAGTGGGTAAGGGTTGAGGTTTTGGATAGTGAGGGGAACTTTGCGTGGAGTAATATAATTGATTTAAAATAGTTTTTACACCGTAATATGTTAAAAAGCCGTGGTACGTGTAACGTTACCACGGCTTTTACTTTTTCGCTCAATTTCCAAGCTACTGCTCGTCACGTGCTTTCATAGGCACATAAGGCTCAGCCTCTTGGTCCTTTATATCACGGATTATGATAAAAGGAGTCAGCTCATCATCCTGACCTGCAGGGTTATCGCGCACAAGCTCGCAAAGGAATTCTGTATCGCTTTCTTTTAAATCCTCGCTTGTTCCAAGTATCTCTATCGAGATATCGTTCGCGTCGATTATCATATTTGTAACGCCCTGACTGTCAAATATCTTTTTGCAGGCGCCGTCGGGGTCTTCTGGATTTAAAACCGCAAGGTCGTGATAGGTATCAAATACCGAGTGCATATAAAATCCATCAATGCCTGCGATGTCCTGACCGACTATTTCATAAAACACGCCGCGCTTGCCGAAAACTTTTCCGACAGCACCGCAAAAGGATGCCCAGATTATCAGCGGCGCACCCTTCATATTTATAGCAAGCTGAAGCTTATACGGCTCGCCCATACCTATTCCTGTATCGCTGTTTTTGGTCGCGAATTTTGAAAGTGTGCGGGCAAGGAAGCCTATTTTTACATCCTTTTTCTCAACGGTATTATCCTGACACATTGATACGACCTTTTCTCCGATAGCAACGATGTCACCATCTTGATACAGAGGTTTTACATATTTCCCGATAAGCTCGGCAAGGTCTTCGCCCCGACCGATAAAGTGGGTGTTTACAGCATAACGCTCAAAGCGTCTGCCCTCTACCTCTCGTACGCCGCGGATATAATAGACTATTCCGTCCTTTTCACGCCTGTTTTCAGCATAATTTTTATTGCCGTCATACCAGAATGCCATAAATTTACCGTCCTTGATTTCAATATATAATTAGTATAAACTATTTTGACGCAAAGTCAATAAAAGAGTTGATTTTAGTGTTCCTATTAAATATAATTGATAGCAAAGTACAAGCAAAAAAGAGGTTTTATTTTTGAAGTTCAAATTAAATGTCGGGCGGTGCGCTCTCGCTCTGCTTGGCAGCTTTATACTTGCCTTCGGCCTTTATAATATACATTCCCTCTCGGGTGTGACTGAGGGCGGCGCGTTGGGGCTTACCCTGCTTATTGACCATTGGCTAGGCATTTCACCCGCGATAACAGGTGCAGTAATCAACATTATCTGCTATTCGATCGGAATAAAGACCTTCGGTAAGGAATTTATCACATATTCCCTTATATCTACACTTGGATTTTCACTCACCTATAAGATATGTGAGCTTTTCCCGCCCGTTTATCCCGATATCGCAAACTATCCGCTGATTGCGGCTCTGCTCGGTGCAGTATTTGTAGGCGTTGGCGTAGGACTTTGTGTCCGTGTAGGCGGAGCGCCGACGGGCGATGATGCTCTGGCAATGAGCCTGTCAAAGCTTTTACGGACGAAAATAGAATGGATATATCTTGTAAGCGATATTGCAATACTCGTCCTTTCTCTCACATATATTCCCTTTACAAAGATAATTTATTCCCTCATCACCGTCACCCTTTCGAGCAGGCTTGTCGGTCTGGTCCAGAGAATGGGGAGTAAAAAGGAAGCCTGACGCTTACAAAAAAGCCTCTTTTGTCTAGGTAGACAAAAGAGGTTTCTTTCTTGAAGACTAACCCTACATTTTAATACAAATGCACCCCCTTACCCAGACAAGAGAAGTTTTTTACGTGCGAAAGAACAGTAAAACGGTGCGTAAACGGGGCAAAGAAAAGCGAAAAGGTGCGTGATTATACTTGCTCTACATATAAATCAATGTCAATTTCAGTTCTTGTTGCATAACAAAAATCAATTACCCGTAAAGAAGGAGCAAGACACGGACTTGCATTATCTGCATATACAGTCGGAACAATTTCTAAAGTAAAAACAACATTGAATTCGCTTCTAATTTCATTCAAACGATCAATCTTGTCTATAAGCGGCGCAATCGTTTTTTGCATCTGATTTTCTGTTAGCACATCATATTCTTCGCAGTGACCAATCTCCCACGATGCAAAATCATATTCAGTTCCGTTACGGCGCTTATCGCCAATTCTCCAAAATTTATCAGGCTGTAATCCCAACCGCTCTGTTACAAGATCTGGATCAAAATCACCGGTAACTCTGAAGTATGTATAACAAGTATTTTTACTCATTTTGCATTCTCCTTTGCGGTGTTAATTGAGGAAATCAGCATAACACGAATACTTGTGCAAGCGGAATCAAGAGATTTGTATTCATCTTCAGATATGTAATTTGTCTTAAACAGCAATTCCAACCAATATCCGGTTTCGTTGGCTTCTTTAAGAGCGATTTGCAATTTAGCAATAAAATCAGCTTTGCCGTGAGCATATTGTGCTTCACGGATATTTGCACCGATAGAAGTGCCACTTCTGCCGATTTGATTGGAAACAATGGATTCCCGTTTTTCTTTCAGGTGTTTGACAAGGTTGATAATGGATACCGCAAAATCCATGGATTGCGTTCTCAATTTGCTTTCTGACATAATGGCACCTCTGTGCGATCTAATTATAACACAATTTGTGTTGTTCTTCAACATTTAGTGAAGTTTGGGCAACGCCCAAGTGAAGCAGCGGCAATGCGGCTGTGAAACATTGTGCTTCGCACAATGTGAAGTTAAGTGTGCAACCCACGCCCGCAGGCACTTCACTGCGAAGCAACTTCACGATGCGTTAGCATCGCTTATCGTGCCGCAAGGCACACTTAGTTCGAAAAAAGAGTCTTTTGCCTGGTAGACAAAAGACTCTTTTTTCGTGGTGGACCCGAAGGGGATCGAACCCTCGACCTTACGGATGCGAACCGTACGCTCTCCCAGCTGAGCTACGGGCCCATAAATAACAATCGTATTATAACACTGTGTGACCAAAAGAGCAAGAGCGAAAATAATTTAGATTGGCAAGTCTCTACCGACAAACAGTAAAAAATAGGCAGCCGCCTCAAAAGAGGTAACTGCTTATATCTGGCGCACTGAAGAAGATACTCTGCGCCGACGCTCCGTCGACCGTTCCGGACGGTTACCGACGGAGTTTGCCGTGCTCGAGACTTCACGGCTTGAAAAACCTGTCGCGGTTTTTCGACCGCTTCGACGCCCTCCCTTCGGGAGTTCTCATCTATAATACAAACAAAAAATATAAATACCACACCAAACGGTGTGGTATTTATATTGGCGCGCTGAAGAAGATTCGAACTCCCGACCTTCTGGTCCGTAGCCAGACGCTCTATCCAGCTGAGCTATCAGCGCAAATATTAACTTTTTTACTAAAACTTAAGTGATTTTTTACTCATATAATTTTTAGTGCCAAAATATAATACCACAAACTTAGGAATATTTCAAGTGGTAAATTTTAATTTTTAAAATTTTTCTTTTTCGTGTTGCCAAATACTGATGTCGGATGTATAATAACCTTATCGAAAAAAATATTATTTGGGAGAATTTTCGAATATGCGTGTTTGTAAAACTGTTTGCGTTTTCTTGTCCTTAGTTATTTTAATATCTCTGACAGCTTGCTCTAAAACGCCGTCTTTATCGGGTAGCGAGCTTGAAAATACCGATTCCACCGTTTCTACCGATTTCGATCCCAACGGCACCTCTTCAGAGCCACAGGTTATATATTTTTTAAATCCTCTTACGGGACTTTACGAACTGACAGAGGAGCAAACACATCTTGTCCCCACTGCTGTGGTGATAAATAATATCAGTAATGCACAACGGATTCAGTCAGGTGTCGGAAAGGCTGATGTCGTGTTTGAAACAGAAGTAGAGGGCGGTATTACTCGACTGCTTGCGGTATATCAGGCGCCTGATGAGAGCATCTCACATATCGGATCTGTGCGTAGCGCACGGGTCGTTTTTGCGGAGCTTGCTGCCTCTATGAAATCGGTTCTTCTGTATCACGGAATGGATGAGGTATATTGCCGACCGAGACTAAGGTCTCTCGGGGTGAAGAATTTCGAGTTGTCCGAAAAAGCGTACGGAAGTCGCATAAATAACGGGGAGTCCTGGGAACACAGACTTTACACTACGGGCAGCTTAGCGGCATCTGCGCGTAACAGCCTTGTCAAGCAACAAACCGAAGCTTCTGAACCTTGGCTTTCATTCTCAGAGACAAAAGAAGCGTCTGCCGAGCCTGCCAAAAAGATATCAGTAAAATTCAGAGGCTCAAAGACCACCGACTTTTTCTACAACGAAGCCACCTGCAACTATAGCCGCGGCGTTAACGGCGCTATATTAAAGGATTATTTCACTAAAGAAGAATCGACCTTTACAAATATATTTGTTTTGAATACCTCAACCTCGCTTTATTCTGATGGTTATCATCGCGAAGTTAAGTTATCGGGAGGCAGCGGTTATTATATGACCAAAGGTGGTGCCGAACCTATAACTTGGTCAAAAAACGGCGACAGTTCTTACATTAAGTTCAAAAACAGCGCGGGAGAATCCCTTCTGGTTACACCCGGCAACTCATACATTTGTATTATAGACAAAAACGCAGGCCAACTTACATATGAATAAGCCCAAAAGACACACTCCAAATGGCATTCCGCCCTTTGGAGTGTGTCTCAAAATATCCTTTTTTATCTGGCGCTTGCAATTTCTCCCAAACAGAAGCCGTCATTTGCCTTTAAGAGAATTACCTCCATTATCTGCCCCGAGAGGTTTTCGGATGATCTTATCTTTACTCTAGTATAATTCTCGGTGTAGCCCTCGTAATAACCATCATTTTCTTGCTCAAAAAGCACCTTTTCGGTCTTTCCGAGTTGCGTGATGAGAAAACGCTGCTCACACTCTGCGACCGCCTCAGCCATCAAAGCTGCACGGCGGTTTTTTTCAGCCTCTCCCACCTGATTTGGCAGTCCTGCCGCAATGGTTCCGCTTCGCTTGGAATATGCGAAAACGTGACTTCTCGCAAAGCCGATATGTCGAAGAAAGGCGACGCTCTCATTAAAATCTTCTTCTGTTTCCCCCGCAAAACCGACCATAATATCTGTGGTTATTGAAGCATTTTTAAATTTTGCCCTAATTCTCTTTACAAGGTCATCGAAAAAAGCGGTATCGTAATGTCTGTTCATTCTCTTTAGGGTTCTGTCGCAACCCGACTGGAGAGCCAAATGAAACTGTGGGCAAAATTTTGGCTCTTTTGACAATCTTTCAAGCAGTTGGTCACTCATATAGTCCGGCTCTATAGAGCCTAGACGGATACGTTCAATACCCTCTACTGCCGCTGCTTTAACTGCATCACAGATATCATAGCCCGTATCCCTTCCATAGCTTGTAAGGTTTATTCCGACAAGAACTATCTCACGAAATCCGTTTTTAGATAGGGCTTTAGCCTCAGCGGTAATATCAGAGAGAGACCGCGAGCGAATGACTCCGCGGGCGCGCGGTATTATACAGTAAGTGCACCACCTGTCACAGCCATCCTCTATCTTCATAAAAGCGCGTGTTCGCTCAGAAAAATTTTCAATTGGTGGAGTGCAGTACGCTTCATCTTTTTCGTGCGGCAAAATTTGAACTATTCTTTCCTTTTTGAAAGAAAACTTATCAATAAGCTCGACAAGCGCTGTATGGTCTGTGTTTCCGATAACAATATCGGCTTCAGGAAGCAGTGTTGCCGTTTCGGGTACTGCCTGGGGCATACAGCCCATAAGAACCACTACGCGGTTAGAGCTTCCTCTTTTAAAGCGGCGCACCGCCTGTCTCGTCTTTCGGTCACTCTCACCTGTAACGGTGCAAGAATTAACTATTACAACATCGGAGTCATTTATGTTATTGACAATGGTGTGTCCTCTTTTTTCCAAAAGCTCTCCTGCCGCCTCGGATTCATATTGATTTACCTTGCAGCCGAGGGTATAAAAATAAATATTCATAAAATCTCCTTTGTTGAATTTGGTGCCATGGGTCAAGCCACAAGGCAAAGGGACTGTATGTCTACAGAACTGAATTATAATAAAATTTTCATTAACTTGTGTATATTATAATATTAAATCGCCTTAACTTCAATCATTAAATATTGACATAGGTTTTTTAAAGTGGTAAATTATTAGAAAGGTGATAAGATGTATAAAATAGTTTCCAAAAAGGTTCTTAATCCCACTGTTATACAGATGGATATCGAGGCTCCCTTTGTTGCTAAAAAGGCAAAGGCGGGTCAGTTTATAATACTCCGTGTAGATGAAAACGGCGAACGAATTCCCCTCACCGTTGCAGGCTACGATAGAGAGAAGGGTATCGTCAGAATAATTTTTCAGACGGTAGGCTCTACTACCATAAAGCTCGGCGCAAAAGGCGAGGGTGAGTATATCACCGACTTTGCCGGTCCTCTCGGTCGTCCTACCGAAATAGAAGGAATGAAAAAGGTTTGTGTTGTCGGCGGCGGTGTCGGTTGCGCTATAGCGCTGCCAATCGCCGAAGCACTGCATAACGCCGGCGCCCAGGTTCATTCGATAGTAGGCTTCAGAAGCCGCGACCTGCTTATTTTAGAGGATGAGTTCACCACTTGTTCAGATAAGCTTATCATTATGTCGGATGACGGCTCGGTCGGCCGTAAGGGACTTGTTACCGAGGCTTTAAGGGAACTTTTAGAGACCGAAAAGTACGATATGGTTATAACGATAGGACCTCTTATTATGATGAAGTTTGTTGTTGAGACCTGTCGTCCTTTTGGGGTGCCCGTCACCGTTTCGATGAACCCCATTATGATCGACGGCACGGGTATGTGCGGGGGTTGCCGTTTGACCGTCGGGGGTAAGATCCGATTCGCCTGTGTTGACGGGCCCGATTTTGACGGCTATGAAGTTGATTTTGACGAAGCTATAGCAAGAAGCGGCATCTATAGTGATTTTGAAGCAAAAAAACGCGAAGAAAACTGTAACTTACTATCTTATGAGGTAAATTAAATGGCAAATATGTCTTTAAAGAAAAACGAAATGCCGACTCAGGATGCGGCAGTTCGCGCACATAATTTCGATGAGGTTGCCCTCGGCTACACTGAGGCTCATGCTCTCGATGAGGCGGCACGCTGTTTAGAGTGTAAAAATATGCCCTGTGTTTCAGGTTGTCCTGTAAAAATTCATATCCCCGCATTTATTGCAAAGGTGCGTGAGGGCAATTTTGAGGGAGCTTATGAGATAATTTCAAAGTCCTCCTCCCTACCTGCCGTTTGCGGCAGAGTCTGTCCTCAAGAGAATCAGTGCGAATCGAAGTGCGTCCGCGGAATTAAGGGAGAGCCTGTCGGCATCGGCAGACTTGAGCGCTTTGTTGCCGATTGGCATAATGAGCACAGCGGCAAAGCCCCCGAAAGACCTGCTTCCAACGGTCACAAGGCAGCTGTTATCGGCTCGGGTCCTGCAGGGCTTACTTGCGCCGGCGACCTTGCAAAAAAGGGCTACGATGTTACTGTTTTTGAGGCGCTCCACACTGCAGGAGGTGTTCTCGTTTACGGAATTCCCGAATTCAGACTGCCCAAAGCAATAGTAAAAAAAGAGGTCGAGACCCTGAAGGCTCTCGGCGTTAAGATAGAGACAAATATGATAATAGGCAAGACTCTCACCATCGACGAGCTCTTTGAGATGGGCTTTGAAGCGGTATTTATAGGCTCGGGAGCCGGACTTCCCCGTTTTATGGGAATTCCAGGAGAGTCTCTTAAGGGCGTCTACTCCGCAAACGAGTTCTTAACCCGTTCGAACCTTATGAAAGCATACCTTGACAACAGCGACACACCCATTATGAAGGGCGGCCGTGTTGCCGTTGTTGGCGGTGGAAATGTTGCTATGGATGCTGCTCGTACTGCGCTTCGTCTTGGCGCCCAAAAGGTTTACATAATATATCGTCGTTCTATTGACGAGCTTCCCGCCCGTCGCGAAGAGGTCGAGCACGCGATGGAGGAGGGTGTTGAGTTTATGCTGCTCAATAACCCTGTTAATATTCTTGGATACAATAACCCCGAAGACAAGCGCGACCCGAAAAACGGCTTTGTAACCGGTATTGAGTGTGTAAAAATGGAACTGGGAGAGCCTGATGCATCGGGCAGAAGAAGCCCTGTAGAGATAGTGGGCAGCAACTTCACACTCGATGTCGATACGGTAATAATGTCGATAGGTACTTCGCCCAATCCGCTGATAAAATCGACTACCGATGGACTTGAAACTAACCGCCGCGGCGGAATTGTCGTAGACGAAGAAACCGGGCTCACCTCTCGAAACGGAGTTTTCGCAGGGGGAGACGCCGTAACGGGCGCCGCAACAGTTATTCTCGCAATGGGAGCCGGAAAAACCGCCGCCGAAGCGATGGATAAATATATGAAAGGACTGCCTCAATAAGCGCAGCCTATAAACAAATAAAAAAAGCACCCTTTCGGGTGCTTTTTTTGTTATTTAATGACGTCCTTTGAACGGACAACGTAAGAGGTGTGGAGAATCTCGTGAGCCTTGTGGCTGCCGGGCTTCTCGAAGTACTCATCGTAAAGCGCCTTAACAACGGGACTCTCGTGAGACTTCCTTAAAGTGTTTGCCTCATCGTAGCTGTAGAGTGCCTTTGCACGCTCAGCACGAAGGTCGATATTCTGGCGAACAGAGGTGGGCTGGATGGGCTGACCGCCGCCGTTTACACAGCCGCCGGGGCAGCACATAACCTCGATGAAGTGGTAGTTCTTCTCGCCGTTTTCAACAGCGGTGAGAACCTT
>JAZQER010000002.1:0-26095 GCA_045539095.1 Acutalibacteraceae bacterium
AACCTCTGCCACCTTGCACCTGCAGGTCATCATCATATGCAGGACCTTGAAGCCGCAGGCGGTGTCTATGCCGTAATGGGCGAACTTCGTGCCGCAGGCTATCTTGAGGGCGATGCCTTGACCGTTACAGGTAAGACAGTCGAAGAAAATATCAAGGGTTGCCGCTCACTGAATACTGAGGTTGCAAAAACTGTTGCAGAGCCCTACACCAAAACAGGCGGACTCGCAGTGCTTTACGGCTCACTTGCTCCGAACGGCGCAATCGTTAAGCGTAGTGCTGTCGCTCCCGAAATGCTGACCCACACAGGTCCTGCAAAGGTGTTTGATAGCGAGGAAGAGGCAATTAAGGTTATATATGCAGGCGGCATCAAGCCCGGTGATGTTGTTGTTATCCGTTACGAAGGCCCTGCGGGCGGTCCCGGAATGAGAGAAATGCTTTCTCCCACATCGGCGATAGCAGGTATGGGACTTGATAAAGAGGTTGCCCTTATTACCGACGGCAGATTCTCGGGCGCAACGAGAGGTGCCGCAATCGGTCACACCTCTCCCGAGGCTGTCCTCGGCGGTCCTATCGCTTATGTAAAGGACGGAGATATAATTGATATCGATATCCCGAACTATTCTATAAATCTTCGCGTATCCGATGAAGAAATGGCAAAGAGAAAGGCTGAGACCACACTTAAAATCAAGACTAACCTAAGGGGTTATTTAAAGAAATACGCTAAACTTGTCAGCTCCGCAGACAAGGGCGCTATCATAGAATAAGGAGAAACCCTATGAGCAGAATTAAGATTTTTGATACAACACTCCGCGACGGCGAGCAATCACCCGGATGTAGTATGAATCTGCAGGAAAAACTGCAGGTTGCGTCACAACTTGAAAAGCTCGGAGTAGATATTATCGAAGCAGGCTTTGCAATCTCCTCTCCCGGAGATTTTGAGTCGGTGAAGAGTATTGCAGGACTTGTTAAGAACTGCACAGTTGCATCTCTTTCCCGCGCACTTGAAAAGGACATTGATGCCGCTTGGGATGCCGTTAAGATTGCGGCAGACCCGAGAATTCATACCTTTATTGCGACCAGCCCCGTACATATGGAGTATAAGCTCAAAATGACTCCCGAGCAGGTTATCGAGCGTACCGCGGCAATGGTAAAATATGCAGCGAAATACACTTCTAACATTGAGTTCTCCTGCGAGGACGCAATGAGAAGCGACCCCGATTTCCTTGTAAAGGTTTGCGATGCCGCAATCAAGAGTGGAGCAAAGGTTCTCAACATTCCCGATACAGTAGGATATACCACTCCTGCCGAAATGAAGGCAATGATTGAATATCTTATTGCCAACGTTCCCGACAGCGACAAGGTTGAGTTTTCTGTTCATTGTCATAACGACCTCGGTATGGCAGTTGCAAACGCTCTCGGCGGTGTTCAGGGCGGTGCGTTGCAGATCGAGTGTACCGTAAACGGACTCGGTGAGCGCGCAGGAAACACCTCGCTCGAAGAGGTCGTAATGGCGATTAAAACCCGTCCCGACCTTTATGTAGAGCCTCCGAGGATCGACACCAAGCAGATTTACAGAACAAGCAAGCTTGTCTATAATATCATCGGTCAGTCGGCTCCCCACAATAAGCCTATTGTCGGTGCAAATGCCTTTGCTCATGAGTCGGGTATACATCAGCACGGTGTTCTTGCCAATAAGTCGACCTACGAGATTATGACTCCCGAATCAGTCGGTATCCAGAAAAATCAGATGGTACTCGGTAAGCATTCGGGCAAACACGCTTTCTCAGAGAGACTGAAAGAACTTGGATATGATCTTCCTGATGACCAGATTGTTGATGTATTTGGCAAGTTCAAGGAACTTTGTGATAAGAAAAAGACCGTAACCGACGGCGATATCGAAGCTCTTGTTTCCAATACTGAGATCGTTGACGGAAAATATAAGCTTGTTTCCTTTGATGTCAAGACTATGGGTAAGGTCGGCGTTTGCTCATCTATCTGTCTTAAAAAGGACGACGGCTTTGTAGAGGAAAACAGCCTCGGTGACGGTGCTATTGATGCTCTTTATGCCGCAATTGATAAGATAGTCATGCCGCCCGAGCACGTGCTTGATAAATTTAATATCAGCGCAGTATCTGAAGGTAAGGACACCCTCGGCGAGGTTACCTTAAAGCTTCAGTCGGGTGGCAAGACCTATTCGGGTCGCGGACTTTCAACCGATATTATCGAAGCCGGAATTATGGCTTATCTTAATGCAATTAACAAACTTATGCAGTAAAGGAAGTGCATTTTAAATGGGTATGACAATGACCCAAAAGGTGCTGGCAGCGCATGCAGGGCTTGAAAAGGTAGAAGCAGGCGAGCTCATACTCGCTAACCTCGATCTCGTTCTCGGTAACGACATAACCTCTCCCGTTGCTATCGCCGAATATAATAAGCTTGGAATAGATAAGGTCTATAACAAGGAAAAGGTAACAATGGTAATGGACCATTTTGCTCCCAATAAGGACATTAAGGCTGCAGAGCAGTGCAAAATGTGCCGCAATTTCTGTGGTGAGCAGGATATAACCCATTTTTATGATGTTGGACAGATGGGAATTGAGCACGCACTTCTCCCCGAAAAAGGACTTGTCGTTTCGGGCGACGTTGTAATCGGCGCAGACTCTCACACCTGTACCTACGGTGCGCTCGGTGCCTTCTCAACAGGCGTTGGCTCAACCGATATGGCGGCAGGAATGGCAACCGGCAAGGCTTGGTTCAAGGTTCCTTCAGCTATTAAATTTGTGTTAAAGGGCAAACTGAATCATTATGTTTCAGGCAAGGATGTTATCCTTCACATTATCGGTACGATTGGCGTTGACGGCGCACTCTACCGCTCGATGGAATTCACGGGCGAGGGACTTCATAATCTCTCTATGGAAGACCGACTTTGTATGGCTAATATGGCTATTGAAGCCGGCGCAAAGAACGGAATATTCGAGGTTGACGATAAAACCCTCGAATATGTAAAGGAGCATTCAGAGCGTGAGCCCGTAGTCTTTAAGGCTGACGAGGACGCAGTTTATGATGAGGAATATGTAATCGACCTTAGTGCTATTGAGCCGACCGTTTCTTACCCCCATCTTCCTGAAAATACCCACCTTGCAAAAGATTCTTCCGATATCAAGATTGATCAGGTTGTTATCGGCTCCTGCACAAACGGCAGAATAGAGGATATGATCGCCGCGGCCGAAATCTTAAAGGGCAGAAAGGTTGCAGAGAATGTTCGCTGCATCGTTATCCCCGCAACTCAGAAGGTATATTTAGAGGCTATGGAGCAGGGACTCCTGAAAATATTTATTGAAGCGGGCGCGGCAGTATCTACTCCCACCTGCGGACCCTGTCTCGGCGGACATATGGGAATACTTGCCGCAGGTGAGCGCGCAGTTGCAACCACAAACCGTAACTTCGTAGGAAGAATGGGTCATGTAGACTCTGAGGTTTACCTCGCTTCTCCTGCAGTAGCGGCGGCTTCTGCTGTTACAGGCAGAATTACCGATCCAAGGGAGGTAATGGGCAAATGAGATTTGACGGAACAGCTATAAAGTACGGTGATAACGTCGATACCGACGTAATAATCCCTGCAAGATATCTCAATACTATTGATAAAAAGGAACTCGCTTCTCATTGTATGGAGGACCTTGACAAGACCTTTGTAGGAAGAGTAAAGACGGGCGATATTATGGTAGCAGGCAACAACTTCGGTTGCGGCTCCTCCCGTGAGCACGCTCCCATTGCTATTAAAGAGAGCGGAATTTCCCTTGTTATCGCAAAGAGCTTTGCAAGAATTTTCTACAGAAATTCTATCAATATAGGCCTTGCTATTATGGAATGCCCCGAAGCTGTTGACGGCATCAGTGAGGGCGACCGTGTTGAGGTTGACGTTGATAACGGTATTATCTATAACAGAACAACAGGTGCCGAGTTTACAACAAAGCCTTTCCCTGAGTTTGTTCAGAAGATTATCACAAACGGTGGATTGGTAGAATCCATCAAAGCAGGTATAATAAAATAAGGTGACGAAAATGAAATACAATATTGCTTTACTTAAGGGTGACGGAATCGGCCCTGAAATAGTATCCTCTGCTGTCCGTGTAATGGAAAAAGTAGGGGAGAAGTATGGGCATAATTTCAACTTTACCGATTATCTTATCGGCGGAATTGCTATTGATACTGTAGGTGAGGGGCTGCCGAAGGAAACGGTTGACGGCTGTCTTGCATCAGACAGCGTGATGCTCGGTGCAGTCGGCGGACCGAAATGGGACACACTTCCCGGAAACGAGAGACCCGAAAAGGCTCTGCTTGGAATCAGAAGTGCCCTCGGTCTTTTCACAAATCTTCGTCCTGCAAAGCTTTATCCTGCGCTCAAAGAGGCTTCTCCTCTTCGTGCTGACATTGTTGCTAAAGGCTTCGACATTATGATGGTCAGAGAGCTTACAGGCGGCATCTATTTCGGCGAGCGCGGCAGAAGAGAGGGCAAATACGGTCCCGAGGCATACGACACCGAGGCTTACAGCGTAATGGAGATTGAGAGAATCGCGAGAGTTGCTTTTGAAACGGCAATGAAGCGCGATAAGAGGGTTATCTCGGTTGATAAGGCAAACGTTCTCGAATCGTCCCGACTCTGGAGAGAAACCGTTCACAGAATTGCTAAAGATTATCCCGAGGTTACCTGTACGGATATGCTCGTCGACAATACCGCTATGCAGATTGTAAGAAATCCCGCTCAGTTCGACGTTGTTGTAACCTCAAATATGTTTGGAGATATCCTCTCTGATGAAGCGTCACAGATTACAGGCTCTATCGGAATGCTCGCTTCTGCATCTCTCGGAGATACAAAGCGAGGACTTTACGAGCCTATCCACGGCTCTGCACCAGACATTGCGGGACAGAATAAAGCAAACCCCATCGCAACTATACTTTCCGCCGCTATGATGCTCCGCTACTCCTTTGATTTGAGGAAGGAAGCGGACTGCATCGAAAAGGCAGTGGATAAAGTGCTCGAGAAGGGATACAGAACCGCCGATCTTTGCGGCGACAGCGGTATTATGCCTCTTACCTGCACCGAAATGACAGACAAAATCTTAGAAGAGATTTAATCGTTGGAGGCAAATTATGTTAAATATAAGAATTGAAAAAACAACTACACCGAAGGCAAAGCCTGAGGCAGATAAACCCCTTGGATTTGGAAAGCTCTTTACCGACCATATGTTTGAAATGGACTATTCTATCGAAAAGGGTTGGTATAACCCGAGAGTAGTTCCTTTTCACAATCTCACCCTTTCTCCCGCCGCTATGGTTTTCCACTACGGTCAGGAAATGTTCGAGGGACTCAAAGCATACGTTGGAGCTGACGGAAAGGTTTATATGTTCCGTCCCGATATGAATGCAAAGCGTACCAATCAGACTAACGACCGCCTTTGCATTCCGACCATTCCCGAAGAAGATTTCGTTGAGGCAATAAAGGCAGTAGTCGAGGTGGATAAGGATTGGATACCCACCGCACCCGGTACCTCGCTTTATATCAGACCCTTTATCATCGCAACCGATGAATATTTAGGAGTTAAGCCCTCTGATACCTATAAGTTTATGGTCATCCTTTCTCCCTCGGGCGCTTATTACGCAAGCGGAATTAACCCCGTAGGAATCTGGATTGAGGATGAATATGTCCGCGCAGTTAAAGGCGGAATGGGATTTGCAAAGACGGGCGGTAATTACGCCTGTTCTCTTGCGGGTCAGGTAAAGGCTCATAACGACGGCTACTCTCAGGTGCTCTGGCTCGACGGAGTAGAGAGGAAATATATCGAAGAAGTCGGCGCAATGAACATCTTCTTCAAGATAGACGGAAAGATTGTTACCCCAATGCTGAACGGCTCTATTCTCCCCGGTGTTACCCGTGATTCGGTTATCACCCTTTGTAAGGATTGGGGACTTCCCGTTGAGGAGCGCAGAATATCTATTGACGAGGTTGCTGAGGCATATAAAGCCGGCAAGCTTGAAGAGGTGTTCGGTACAGGTACCGCAGCAGTTATCAGTCCTGTTGGTAAGCTTCGCTGGAAGGACGAGGTTATGGTTATCAACGAGGACAAGATTGGCGAGGTGAGCCAGAAAATCTACGACACCGTAACAGGAATTCAGTTAGGCAGACTCGACGATAAGTTTGGCTGGCGCTGTCTTGTATGCGATAAATAAAAACTTAAAAAGTATGCTCCCTGACCCCGAAAAACGGGGTCAGGGTATTACGCTTTTTAAAAGGTAATTAAAAATATTTAAAATTCCTCAAAAATAATTTAGCACACTACTTGACTAAAGTGAATATATGTGATACAATGCCTGTGTTGATTTTAGTGAAGTAATGTCCGAAAAGGAGATTTCTATGGAAATAAAGAATGTTTTAGGATTGGAAGAGCAGGTTTCTTATAACCTTATGGCTCTATATGAAAGCTACGGCTACAAGAAATATAAAATGAGCAAGTTTGAGGAATATGACCTCTATCTTGAGAATAAAAACTTTTTAAAGAGTGAGAATGTCATCGCCTTTAATGACCCTACGGGAAAACTTATGGCGCTAAAGCCCGATGTTACTCTTTCAATCGCTAAAAATACAGATGAAAACGAGCAGTCGAGAAAGCTTTTTTATTCAGAGCACGTTTATCGTGTTTCGGGCAATATGCACGAGTTCAAAGAAATTCCTCAGATAGGTCTTGAGCTTATTGGAATGGTAGATACATACTCACTTTCCGAGGTGCTTATCCTTGCAAAGGCAAGTCTTAAAACAATAAACGAGGCTTATGTGCTTGATATTTCTCATATGGGACTTGTTATCGGACTTCTTGATGAAACGGGACTGCCCTATGATATAAGAGAAGAAATATCGGCTTGTATAGGCACAAAGAACACACCTGAGATTGAAAAGATCTGTAAAAGATTTGGTGTTGATCCCGACCTTTACGGAAAGCTTTGTACACTTGCATCCCTTTACGGTTCGGTCGAAAAGGTTTTGCCGAAGGCAAAGACCCTTGTTGTAAACGATACTACAGCCGCCGCGGTAAACGAGCTTTCGGAGCTTTGTGAGGTTTTAAAGGCATCGGGAGAGCAGAAAAATATCAATATTGACTTCTCGGTTGTAAGCGATATGAACTATTATAACGGAATAACCTTCCGCGGTTATATCGAAAACGTACCCGGTAGTATCCTTTCGGGCGGAAGGTACGATAATCTTCTTCGTAGAATGGGTAAGAATGCGGGCGCAGTCGGCTTCGCAGTCTATCTTGACCTGCTAAGTTATCTTGATAAGAATAATAATGATTATGATGTTGATGTTCTGCTTGTATATGATGAAAAAACTCCTGCAAGTGATGTGCTTTCAGTCGCTAATCAGTTAATAAGCGAGGGCAAGACGGTGAGAGTATCACCGACAAAGGACATTAACATTAAATATAAGCGCAAAATGGTGATAGGCTTTGCAGAGGGGAGCGACAGCATATGATTAAAATGATAAATATTGCTCTGCCTAAGGGCAGACTCGGCGAAAAGGTATATAATCTTTTTGAGTCGCTCGGTTACGGCTGCCCCTCAATACACGAAAACAGCCGTAAGCTTGTTTTTGAAGACGAGGCAAACGGTGTCCGTTATTTCTGGGTAAAGCCGAGTGACGTTGCAATATACGTTTTAACGGGCGTTGCCGACGTCGGTGTTGTCGGAAAAGACATTATTTTAGAGCAGAAACCCGATGTTTACGAGCTTTTAGACCTCGGATTTGGCAAGTGTCGTATGGCAGTTGCAGGCAAAAAAGGGGAGAGAATTCCGACTGATAAGACCATTCGTGTCGCAACCAAGTTCCCCGAGATAGCAAAGAAATACTTTGCATCAAAAAGCCGTGAGATAGATATAATCAAGCTTAACGGCTCGATAGAGCTTGCTCCCATTCTCGGTATGTCAGATGTTATAGTAGATATAGTTGAAACGGGAACGACCCTCAAGGAAAATGACCTTGAAGTTTATGAAACCATAGTCGATATCAGCGCAAGATTTATCGCAAATAAAACGGGCTTCCGTTTCAAGACACAAAAAATTGAGCTGATGAAATCAAAACTGCAAGAGGCACTGAAAAATGATTAAGATATATGACAGTAAAAAAATCGAACTTTGCGAGATATTAAAGCGTGAAAATACGGCTTCAGGTGTTGAGGATATAGTATCGGAAATAATCGCCGATGTTCGCAAAAACGGCGATAGCGCGCTTTATAAGTATGCCGAAAAGTTCGATAAAGTAACCCTTTCTTCTCTTGAAGTTACAAAAGAAGAGATAGATGAGGCGTTGACTTTTGTTGAGCCTGAGTTTATCAAAATAATCAAGGAAGCAGCAGAAAATATCACTCTTTATCACAAAAATCAGCTAAACGACGGCTTTGAGATAAAGAAGAAAAACGGTATTGTCCTCGGACAAAAAGTGCTTCCTATCGAGCACGCGGGACTTTACGTCCCCGGCGGCACCGCGGCATATCCTTCTACAGTTCTTATGGACTGCATTCCTGCCAAGATTGCAGGGGTTAGCGAGCTTTGCATCGCAACACCGCCCTCAAAAGACGGTAAGGTCAATCCCGTAATCCTTGCCGCGGCATCTATTGCAGGCGCAGACAGGATATTCAAAATGGGCGGAGCACAGGCTATAGCCGCTCTCGCCTACGGCACCCAGACCGTACCTAAGGTCGATAAGATAGTCGGACCCGGAAATGTCTTCGTAGCAGAGGCAAAGCGTCAGGTTTATGGCATTGTAAATATCGATATGATTGCAGGTCCGAGCGAGATTTTAGTTATCGCAGATAAGACCTGCAACCCAGTATTTGTCGCGGCAGACCTTTTATCACAAGCCGAGCACGACAAAAATGCTACGGCTGTACTTATTACCGAGAGCGAAGAGCTTGCAATAAAGGTACAGGCGGAGCTCGAGCGCCAGGTTGCACTGCTGCCCCGCGAAGAGATAGCCAGAACCTCTATTGACAACAATGGTAAAATAATAATAGTAGAAGATTTAAAGCAGGGAATTGAAATATCAAACGAGATTGCTCCCGAGCATCTGGAAATTTGCGTTGATGAGCCCTTTAAGTATTTAAATATGGTAAAGCACGCAGGCTCCATCTTCCTCGGAAAGATGTGTCCCGAAGCCTTGGGTGACTATTTCTCGGGAACCAACCACACTCTGCCCACAAATGGCACTGCGAGATTTTCAAGTCCTCTGTCGGTCGATGATTTTGTAAAGAAATCAGCTTATAGTTATTATACAGAAGCCGCGCTTTCAGAGGTTGCCCGAAAGGTTGCCTATTTTGCCGAAAAGGAAGGCCTTTCGGCACACGCAAGAAGCGCTACAGTCCGCATAAAAGGAGACATATAAGTGAGTAGATTTTTAAGCACACGTTTTGCTGAACTTACCCCATATACTCCGGGAGAGCAGCCTCGAGATCAGCAGTATATAAAACTCAATACAAACGAATCACCGTTCTCTCCGTCACCGCGTGTACTCGCGGCAATAAATTCCGACGAAGTTAGAAAGCTTAACCTCTATCCCGACCCGACGGCAAGAGAGTTAACTAAAAAGTTTGCGGATTTTTATGGTGTCGACAGAAAAAACGTTATTCTTTCCAACGGTTCAGACGATATTTTAAACTTTGCCTTTATGGCATTTTGCGACAAGAATAACGGCGCGGTATTTCCGGAGATAAGCTACGGCTTTTATGAAGTGTTTGCTCACCTCGACGGTATCAAATATAAAAAGATACCGCTGAAAAATGATTTTTCTATCCACGCGCCCGACTATTATAATGCTGATGGTATGGTGGTAATAGCAAACCCAAACGCTCCCACGGGACTTGCACTCTCGGTCGAGGAGATAGAAGAAATAGTAAAGAACAATCAACAAAATGTTGTTCTCATAGACGAGGCTTATGTGGATTTCGGAGCCCAGAGTGCCATAGAACTTACAAAGAGATATGACAATTTTTTAGTTGTCGGAACTTTTTCTAAGTCACGCTCCCTTGCCGGAGCCCGACTAGGCTTTGCTATCGGTCACGAGGAGCTGATTGCTGATCTTAATACAATAAAGTTTTCAACCAATCCCTATGATATTAACCGTCTGACTCAAGCTGCAGGAATTGCCGCTTTAGAGGATGCGGAGTATTACAAAGAGTGCAACAGAAATACTGCCGAAGTTCGCGAATATACCAAGCGTGAGTTCAAAAAGCGCGGCTTTGAAATGACCAATTCTCTTGCAAACTTTATCTTTGTTCGCTCAGATAAGATAAAAGGTTGGGACTATTATTTCTCCCTTAAAAATGAGGGCGTTTTAGTCCGCCATTTCTCGAGCGATAAGACTAAAGATTACGTTAGAATTACAATCGGCACCAAGGAACAAATGGATGCTTTGCTTGCTGCCACCGATAAAATACTCAGTGAGGTGTGATTATGAGAAAATATGAAATCACAAGAACAACCAATGAAACTGATATAACACTTGCTCTTTGCCTTGACGGAAACGGTGAGAGCGTTATTTCTTCGGGCAACGGCTTTATGGACCATATGCTGACTCTTTTTGCCCGTCACGGAGGTTTTGACCTTACGGTCAACTGTAAAGGTGATACCGAGGTCGATTTTCACCACTCGGCAGAGGATATCGGAATTTGTCTCGGTAAAGCTCTCGCCGCCGCGCTTGGCGATATGAAGGGAATCTGTCGCTACGGTCATATCATTCTGCCGATGGATGAGGCGCTTATTCTCGTCGCAGTCGATATTTCGGGCAGAAGCCACCTATCATTTGACTTACCCCTTCCGAGTAGCCGTGTCGGTTCTTTTGATACCGAGCTTGTCGAGGAGTTCTTTGAGGCATTTGTAAGAAATGCGGGCATTACCCTACATATTAAAGAGCTTGCGGGCTTAAATACCCACCATATAGTAGAGGGCTGCTTCAAGGCGGTTGGCAGAGTACTGAAAGCGGCAGTAGCAATTGATGCCGCCAATGCCGATAAGATTCCCTCAACCAAGGGAGTTTTATAATGATAGCAATAGTTGACTATTCGGTAGGCAACCTTTTCAGCCTTTCGTCCTCACTTAAAATGGTGGGTGCTGAGGCTGTGGTTACGGGGGAAGCCGATACGATAAGAAAAGCCGATAAGATATTGCTTCCCGGTGTTGGCGCGTTTTCCGATGCTATCGCAAAGCTTCGCGCAACGGGGCTGGATAAGGTGATTGTAGAGGAAGCCGCTAACGGAAAGCCGCTTCTTGGTATTTGTCTTGGTATGCAGATGCTTTTTGAGAAGAGCTACGAATATGGCGAGCATGAGGGACTTGGACTTATTCCAGGCTCGGTAAAGCCGATTAAACCCGTAATTGGCGAGGGTCTCAAGGTGCCCCACATCGGCTGGAACGGCCTTATTTTTCCGAAAGACAAGCCGAAATCGGTGCTGTTTAAATATTTAAACGAGGGCGACTGTATGTATTTCGTCCATTCCTACTATGCCGCAGACTGTGAGGATTATGTCACATCAAAGGCTGAGTACGGCGGCATACTGACCGCATCTGCCGAAAACGGAAACGTTTACGGTATGCAGTTCCATCCCGAAAAAAGCGGAGAAAAGGGACTTTCAATACTTAAAGCATTTTGTGAGTTGTGATATATGAAAATTTTTCCAGCAATAGATTTATACGAGGGCAAAGCCGTCCGCCTTTACAAGGGCGACTATAACGATATGACCGTTTACAGCGAGCATCCCGAAAAAGTGGCTGAATATTTTAAAAATGCCGGCGCTGAGTTTATACATACAGTTGACCTCGAAGGTGCCCGTGATGGAAACACCCACAATATTGAAACGGTAAAAATGATAATTAAGACAAGCGGCCTTAAAGTGCAGATAGGCGGCGGAGTCCGAAGCGAAGAGGTAATTCGGCGTTACCTCGACGCAGGCGTGCACCGAGTTATCCTCGGCACTGCCGCCGCAACTAAACCCGAGTTCCTGGCTTTAATGGGCGCAAAATACGGTGAGCGTGTCGCTGTAGGATGCGACCTTAAAGACGGCTATGTCGCGACAAAGGGCTGGCGTGAGACCACCACCGAAACAGGTGAGCAGTTTTTTCAGCGAGTATGCAAGCTCGGTATAAAGACAGTCATCTGTACCGATATCAGCCGTGACGGCGCAATGAAGGGTACAAATACCGAACTTTACAAGAGCCTGTCGCAAAAATTCCCGATAGATATAATCGCTTCGGGCGGTGTAACCGATATGAGTGACATTACAAGACTTCGTGACATGGGAATCTACGGCGCAATACTCGGTAAAGCCTTTTACACTGGTGCTATAGACCTTAAAACTGCAATTACGGAGGCGAAGCGATGATTACCAAAAGAATAATTCCTTGCCTCGATGTTAAGGACGGTAGGGTAGTAAAGGGAGTAAACTTTTTGGGACTTGCTGATGTATCGTCTCCTGTAAAGCTTGCCGAATTTTACTCAGAAAATGGAGCAGATGAGCTCGTTTTCTACGATATCACCGCTTCAAGTGAGGGAAGAAAGCTTTTTACAGACATCCTCTGCGAGGTTGCTTCAAAAATATTTATCCCACTAACTGTAGGTGGCGGAATCAACACTCTTGACGATTTTGATAGAGTTCTTAAATGCGGTGCAGATAAGGTCAGCGTCAATTCGGGTGCAATCCGCAATCCCTCCATTATAGGAGAGGCGGCAAAGCGCTACGGGGACCAGTGCGTTGTCCTTTCTGCCGATATAAAGCGTGTTGACGGAAAATTCACCCTCTTTGCCAAGGGCGGCAGAGAAAACACAGGAATTGACGCTATCGAGTGGATAAAGCGAGGCGCAGACTCGGGAGCAGGAGAGATAGTTGTAAACAGTATCGACACCGACGGCGTTAAAAACGGCTTTGACCTTGAAATGTTAGAAGCGGCATGTAATGCAGTGTCTGTGCCGGTTATCGCTTCGGGAGGCGCAGGTGGAATTGACCATTTTAAAACCCTTTTTCACACTCTTCCGAAGGTCGATGCAGGACTTGCCGCATCTATCTTCCACTTTGGAGAAGTAAGCATAAAAGACCTCAAAAATGAACTCGCCTTGGATGGCATTAATGTCAGGAGATAGAACAATGATAAATATTGATGAATTAAAATTTGATGAAAAGGGTCTTATCCCTGCAATAGTTGTTGACGCAACAAGCAAAAAGGTTCTGACCCTCGCGTATATGAATCGCGAAAGCCTCGAAATAAGCATTAAGGAGCAGAAGACCTGCTTCTGGTCACGAAGCCGTCAGGAACTTTGGAGAAAAGGGGAGACTTCGGGCAACTTTCAGCATATTGTCAGCATTACTGCCGACTGTGACAAGGATGCCATCACCGTACTCGTTAATAAAGAGGGCCCTGCATGTCACACGGGAACAGACTCCTGCTTTACAAATGCCGTATTCGAGAGCGATGAAAATCACGCTTTCTCTATTGACGGACTCTATTCGCTTTTAGAGGGTAGAAAAAAGGATAAGCCCGAGGGCTCATATACTACATACCTTTTTGAGAAAGGAATAGACAAGATACTCAAAAAGGTCGGTGAGGAATGCACTGAGGTAATTATCGCAGGTAAAGCCGACGATAAGGCTGAAACAATCTACGAAATAGCAGACCTTGCATATCATATAATGGTGCTTATGGTTGAAATGGGGATTTCGGTTGACGATATTAAAAAGGAACTTGCTTCCCGTCATATTATCGACCATAAGATAAAACAGGAGAAAATGACAAAATAAGCAGATGCTATAACGGAAGCTTTTTTACAGCACATAAACTTGTGATTGAAATGATAACTAAGCTAGAAAATGTTGACGGAGTTTTGAAATGATAACTAAAGAATCTCTTAAGAATATAAAGCTTTTTCTTTTTGATATGGACGGAACTCTATATCTCGGAGATAACCTTTTCGATTTCACTATCGAGTTGCTGGACACTATCAAAAGTGTCGGTGGCAGATATATGTTTATGACCAACAATTCGTCAAAGAGCGTTGCCGACTATATAGAAAAGCTTGCAAAACTCGGAATAGAGAGCGCTTATGAAGACTTTATAACCTCCTCGCAAGCAACGGCTTTTTATCTGAAAAAGCATCACAGAGATTGCCGCCTTTATGTCTGCGGTACAGAGTCTTTAAAGGAGGAACTTCGTTCCCACGGATTTACTGTCACCGAAAATCTCGATGAGGTCGACTGTATCGTTATGGGAAATGACAACGAGCTTACCTTCAAAAAGCTTGAGGATGTATGTAAATTACTCCTTTCTCGCGAGCTTCCTTATATCGCCACCAACCCCGATTACGTCTGCCCGACCGAGTTCGGGAGCGTGCCCGATTGCGGAAGTATTTGCGATATGATATATAATTGCACTAAAAAACGTCCTATCTTTATCGGCAAGCCAGAAGCTTTGATGCCGACTCTTGCAATGGAGATGGCGGGCATTAAAAAGGAACATACAGCTGTTATAGGTGACCGTATTTACACTGATATTAAGAGCGGCCTGAATTCCGGAGCTCTAGCCGTCCTTGTTATGAGCGGAGAGACTACAAAGGAAATTTTAAACGAGTCGGCAGATAAGCCGGATTTAGTGCTCTTAGACTGTTCCGAGATTATTGAAACTATAAAGAAATAACCTATTTACCCCGAAACAGATTTTGTTTCGGGGTAAATTTTTGACAGAGAAGAATTATTTTGAAAAAATTGCTAAAATTTTAACGATTTACCTATTTACAATTCAAATCAAAAGTAGTACAATATACGATGTATGGGAATGTGGAAATCTGCGTTCCCGATTGACAAAATCAAGGAGGAAAACTTTCATGGCAAGAAAATTTAAAACCATGGACGGTAACAACGCTGCGGCTCACGTTTCCTATGCGTTTACCGAAGTAGCAGGAATTTATCCTATTACACCGTCCAGCCCTATGGCAGACTATGTTGATCAGTGGTCGGCACAAGGCTTAAAGAACATTTTTGGTAACACCGTTAAGGTAGTTGAAATGCAGTCCGAAGCAGGTGCTGCAGGTACCGTACACGGTTCACTCGGCGCAGGTGCTCTTACTACCACCTACACCGCTTCTCAGGGACTTCTTCTTATGATTCCCAATATGTATAAGATCGCCGGTGAGCTTCTGCCCTGCGTATTCCACGTATCCGCTCGTTGCGTAGCTTCCCACGCTCTTAACATTTTCGGTGACCATTCTGACGTTTATGCTTGCCGTCAGACCGGTTTCGCTATGCTTGCTGAGACCAATACTCAGGAAGTTATGGACCTCGGCGCAGTAGCCCACTTAGCTTCTATCAAGAGCCGCGTTCCCTTCATCAACTTCTTCGATGGCTTCCGTACCTCTCATGAGCTCCAGAAGATCCAGGTTTGGGATTTCGAGGATCTCAAAGAGATGTGCGATATGGATGCTGTTGCTGCATTCCGCCGCCGCGCTCTTAATCCTGACCACCCCGTAATGCGCGGTTCTCACGAAAACGGAGATATCTTCTTCCAGCACAGAGAGGCTTGCAACAAGTATTATGATGCTGTTCCCGCAATCGTTGAAGAGTATATGGACAAGGTTAATGCTAAGCTTGGTACCGACTACAAGCTCTTCAACTACTACGGTGCACCCGATGCTGATCGCGTTATCGTTGCTATGGGCTCTATCTGTGACGTTGCAGAAGAGGTTATCGATTATATGCTCGCAAAGGGAGAGAAGGTTGGTCTTGTAAAGGTTCGCCTCTACCGTCCTTTCTCTGCAGAAAAATTTGCAGCAGCTATCCCCGCAACCGCTAAGAAGGTTGCTGTTCTTGACAGAACTAAGGAGCCCGGCGCTCTCGGTGAGCCCCTCTTCCTCGACGCTGTTGCAGCTCTCGCCGCTACCGGCAGAAGCGATGTTAAGGTTATCGGCGGCCGTTACGGTCTCGGTTCTAAGGATACTCCTCCTTCCAGCGTATTTGCTGTATATGATGAGCTCGCAAAGGACGAGCCCAAGGCACAGTTCACTATCGGTATCGTAGACGATGTTACCGGACTCTCTCTCGAAGAGAAGGTTTCGCCCAACACCGCAGCTGAAGGCACTAAGGAATGCAAGTTCTGGGGTCTCGGCGGTGACGGTACCGTTGGTGCAAACAAGAACTCCATCAAGATCATCGGTGACCATACTGACAAGTACGTTCAGGCTTACTTCCAGTATGACTCCAAGAAGACCGGTGGTATTACAATTTCTCACCTTCGTTTCGGCGACAAGCCCATCAAGTCTCCCTACTACATCAACAAGGCTGACTTCGTTGCTTGCCACAACCCCTCTTATGTAATCAAGGGTTACAAGATGGTTCAGGACGTTAAGCCCGGCGGTGTATTCCTTATTAACTGCCAGTGGACTCCTGAGGAGCTTGCACATCATCTTGATGCTGAAACCAAGAGATATATCGCTGCTAACAATGTTCAGCTTTATACCGTTAACGCTATTGACCTTGCCGTAGAGATCGGTATGGGCAAGCGTACCAACACCATTCTTCAGTCCGCATTTTTCGCTCTTGCTGACATTATGCCCCGTGAGGACGCTATTCAGTATATGAAGGATGCTGCTACCAAGTCCTACCTCAAGAAGGGTCAGGATGTAGTTGATATGAACCATAAGGCTATCGACGCAGGCGCTACCGCTTTCGTTAAGATTGACGTACCCGCAGATTGGGCTGACGCTACTGATGATGCTGCCCAGGCCGCTTCTGTCGGCGCTGAGAAGCTCGTCAAGATGGTTGACACCGTTATGAAGCCGGTTGGAAAGATGGACGGAGATTCTCTCCCCGTATCCGCTTTCGTTGACTATGCTGACGGTACCTTCGAGCAGGGTGCTGCTGCTTATGAGAAGCGTGCAGTTGCAGTTATGGTTCCCGAGTGGGATCCCACTACCTGCGCTAAGTGTAACAAGTGTGCATTCGTTTGCCCCCATGCTACAATCCGTCCTTATGTTATGACCGAGGCTGAGGCTGCTGCCGCTCCTACTGCTACCAAGATCGCACCGAAGCCCTTCCTCAAGACCGAATACAAGTACACCCTCGCAGTATCTCCCATGGATTGTATGGGATGTGGAGTTTGTATTGGCGTTTGCCCGACCAGCTCTCTTAAGATGGTATCTCGTGAGAGCCAGGATGATCAGCAGGCAGTATTTGATTACTGTGTAGCTGAAGTTACCGAGAAGCCTGAGGTTGCAACTGCTGCTAATGTTATCACAAGCCAGTTCAAGAAGCCTCTCCTTGAGTTCTCGGGCTCGTGTGCCGGCTGTGCTGAGACCGCTTATGCTCGTCTTGTTACTCAGCTCTTCGGCGACAGAATGTATATCTCCAACGCTACCGGATGTTCTTCCATCTGGGGCGGCCCCGCTGCAACCTCTCCCTACACTGTAAACGCTAAGGGTCAGGGTCCTGCTTGGGCTAACTCCCTCTTCGAGGACAACGCTGAGCACGGTCTCGGTATGTATCTCGGACAGAAGGCTATCCGCGATCAGCTTATGGATCAGGTACGCGAAATGGCAGAGTCTGACAAGGCATCAACTGAATTTAAGGCTGCTGCAGACAAGTATTTCGAGACTGCTAACGACGGTGAAGCTAACGGCGCTGCTACCGACGCTCTTGTTGCTGAGCTTGAGAAGGCTGCAGCTGCAGGCTGTCCCACCGCTCCCGCAATTCTCCAGAAGAAGGAATTCCTCTCCAAGAAGTCTGTTTGGATCTTCGGTGGTGACGGATGGGCTTACGACATCGGCTTCGGCGGTCTTGACCACGTACTCGCAAGCGGCCACGATGTAAACGTAATGGTATTTGATACTGAGGTTTACTCCAACACAGGCGGTCAGGCTTCCAAGGCTTCCAATATCGGTCAGGTTGCTCAGTTCGCTGCTGCCGGTAAGGCTATCGCTAAGAAGAGCCTTGCAGAGATCGCTATGTCTTATGGCTATGTATATGTTGCTCAGATCGCTATGGGCGCTGACCAGAATCAGACCCTTAAGGCAATCAAGGAAGCAGAAGCTTACAACGGACCTTCCATTATCATCGCTTACTCACCCTGTGAGATGCACTCCATCAAGGGCGGTATGATCAACTGCCAGAAGGAAATGAAGAAGGCTGTTGACTGTGGCTACTGGAATATGTTCCGCTTCAATCCTGCTCTGAAGGCAGAGGGCAAGAACCCCATGTCCATCGATTGCAAGCCTGCAACCGGCGACTACAAGGAGTTCCTCCTCGGAGAGGCTCGTTACGCTTCTCTGACCCGTTCCTTCCCCGAGCGTGCTGAAGCACTCTTTGCAGAGGCTGAAGCTACTGCAAAGGCTTCGAGAGAGCATCTTGAGAAGCTTGCTGAGCTCTACGGCAAATAGTCGAGTTGCCACATTTGGCACCGAACGTAAACTTAATAAAGGCATCCAACGAAAGTTGGGTGCCTTTTCGTTTACTAAACGCCTTTCCAATATTCGAAGTATAAAACATACATCTTCATATTGGAAATGCGTTTTCTGTACTCAAATCTGACAACGCTTAAATTTATAAATCATCTGTCAATTTGACATAGTTAAAAGAAGATTGTATAATATAAAAAATATTATCGGGTGGTGGTTTTAATAAATTTTAAAAAGCTATTTTGTCGCAAGGCGGTAATAATTCCGCTCGCTGTTTTGCTGTCTCTCACCCTCATTTTTACCATTCTATATATTGGAATGGTTTATAATATAAAACGTGAAATTCATTGGACGCCCGATTATGAATTGATTGACATATTACCTTTGCTCGAAAAGACGGAGCGGACAGATGAGGATTATGAAACGCTTTTCAGTCAAACCGGACTTACTAAAATAGGAATTAATGATCTGTTATCTGTGGGGGATATAGACCGAATTTTGAATATACAATCGAAATATTTTGAAAGACAGACTCTGATAAATAAAAGATTTGCGCCATTCAGTAGGGTTCAACTTAATGGCGGACAGAATATCTTTGCAGATGTTCGGGATGGTGATATCATCGTCACCTCATCGACCTTTGTATCTTGGTTCAGGTGCGGTCATGCAGCGATTGTAGTAGATGGAGAGAATGAGCTTCTGCTTAATGCTGTAACTATAGGCGAAAATAGCGAGATAGTCAGTATTTCTGATCTTGGCTCAAGGTCTAATTTTATGATTTTGCGGCCAAAAATTTCAGAGGAACTTCGCAAAGATGCTGCAACTTTTGCAGAGGAAAATCTTTTTGAGCTGCCTTACGACCTAACGGTTGGAGTATTATCAAAAAAATTTAAAGATGAAATAAAGGGTACTCATTGTTCTCATTGCGTATGGGCTTCATATAAAAGTGTCGGGATAGATATTGACTCAAACAAGGGTCACGTAGTAACTCCCAAGGATATTTCAAATTCAAACCAACTTGAGCTTGTGCAGACCTTTGGTTTTAACCCCGAAGAGTTTTGGAAATAAATATATAAGTAATACAGCAAATCGGTCAGACTATTGTCTGACCGATTTATTCATCCCGTAAATATTTAATTATGTCCGAAACCTCACAGTCCAGAATTCGACAGAAGTCATCAATCTTCATCGTGCTTATACCGTCGCCCTTCTTCATACGGTCTATAGTGGCACTGCTGATATTATACTTATTTATTAGGGTATATGTTGATATTTTCTTCTTTTTTAAAGTCTCCCAAAAAGGTTCATAGCTTATCAAACAGTTTCACCACCCATTTATCTATATAACTAGCATAAATGTGATTTTTAATATTGACAATAGTCATAAATATGACTACAATAAGACTTGCACACATTATTTTGGGAAAATGTCGAATTTCGCCGAACAAAAGTTCTTGAATATTTGTTCGGCTTGTGGTACAATGTTTTCATACAGTTGAAGGGGGTGCAAAAATGGAAGAATCGTGTTGTTTTTCGGGATACAGACCCGAAAAGTTTCCCTTTGAGCTAAAGATAGGTTCTGCCGACTTCAATTCATTGGAAAACAAGATATACGATGCTGTTTTTGCCGCCGTCCGAGATGGTACGGATACTTTTTATTGCGGTATGGCTATGGGCTTTGACCTTCTTTGCGGTAAAGCTGTGATAGATATGAAGAGAATGTCAGCCAAAAATGGAATAAAGCTTATCGCAGCCATTCCGTTTAAAAATCAAAGCGAACGTTACACTCCTACGTGGAAAAAACTTTATGAAATTGTATTAGCAGAAGCTGACAAAACTGTTATAATAAGCGAGGAATACCACAGAGGGTGCTTTGCTGAAAGAAATAAGTATATGGTCGATAAAAGCAACAGGGTAATAACATATTATGACGGTCAAAGCGGAGGTACTGCCAATACATTGCGTTACGCCGCATCAAAGGGAAAGAATATAATAAATCTTTCAGAGTACAGTATTTCTGATGTTTACAATAATTATACCGGATATCAACTTGAGTTAGAATGAATAAGAGGCTTGCTGATTTAATTCTGCAAGCCTCTTTTACGTATTTGTTTTATGGGAGGGAGCTCTGCAAGTATTATTGCCGCAAACATAATTGCACAACCCAAGGCCTCTCTTGTCGAAGGTATCTGTCCGAGTATAATTGCGCCAGACAGTACAGCGAATACCGATTCCAGACTCATCAGCAGCGAAGCCACGGCAGGCTCGGTATTCTTCTGGCATACCACCTGTAAGGTGTAAGCGACACCGGACGACAGCACTCCCGCATATGCTATAGGTAACCATGCAGCAAGGATGTTATTTATATCGGGCGTCTCAAAGATAAACATCAGTACACCCGAAATAATGCCTGATGTGAAGAACTGTATACAGCTCATTTTTACAGGATTACAAAATCGGTCGAAGTGATCGATTATTATAATATGAGCTGTAAAGCAGAATGCACAGATAAGTACATAGGTATCCCCGAGGGAAAGAGAAAAACTCTTATCAGTCATACAAAGCAAGTAAAGACCGACAGCGGCAAGCATAACACTTATCCATATAACAGGACGCACTTTTTTACCGAAAAAAAGCCCTGCTATTGGCACAAAAACAACATAAAGCGCGGTTATAAAGCCAGATTTTCCAACCGTTGTAAACTTGATACCGTATTGCTGAAGACAGGCAGCCACGGTAAGAGCAAGTCCGCAACATATACCCGCAATTAAAAGAATTCTGTTGTCTTTCTTAGTTGGGGGTATATAGTCGGCTCTCTTTTTTGCTCGACTGTCCATTATAAAAATAACGGGAAGGAGTACAATTCCTCCGATAAATGAGCGTGTTGACTGATATGTAAATGTCTCAACAAGCTCGGCACCCGCTGATTGGGCAACAAATGTGCTGCCCCAGAGCAGAGCGGCAAGAAGCAGACCTAAATTTGCAAATAGCTTCTTTTTATTCATAAGTTAAATTTCCTTAACAGTAAATCTTGTCTCAACATTAGTTTTTCCGTCGACCTCTGTACGGAAATAATAAGCGGTTTCACCGTTTTCGAGAGTTTCGGGTGTGCCGATATAAATATCAATAAGGTCACCCCATTTTGCCTCGTTTACATAGTTCATAAGGCAGGAGGTCATACTGAACTTATCGCAGTTGGGAATATAGCTCCAGAGAAGGTCGAAATATTTTACATTATTCATATGACGGTTGCGGTCAATATCGCGGTACATAACCCTCTCAGTGCCGCATTTTGTAAACTCCATCTCACGCGGCAGTCTAAGACGGCTCGGCATATCAATTTCCAAAAGCTCGCCTGTGCCGTAGCCCGACACGTCGAATTCACTGCCGCGGAGCAACTTACCTTCCTTAATATCAAGCAGCGCCCAGGTCATAACACATTCTGCCACCGTTTCATCGCCTGCGGTTATACGGTAATTTCTCGGGAAGGCGGCGCTTTTTGATTCTGTCGCCCAAGTGGTGACCTTGATGGGTTCATATTCCTTTAATGGACGATAAACCTTTAGTGCCGTGCGGCTGACAACGAAGGAAAGCCCCATTGAGAGAAGCTCCTGATAAGACGGGTGGCATGCACCTAAATTTCTGTCGACCGTCTCCTGCAAATAGCGTATAACAGCAGAGGGCGTGGCATTACAATTAACATCTATATCGTGGGCCATAACCTCTAAATTAAGTTCAAAAGCCATTTATTTCACCAGTCCTAAAACATATTCAAATAGATAATACAAAAAGGGAGATAGGAATATTGCGGGCAGATAGTTCGCAACCTTTATCTTTGCGACGCCGATAAGATTAAGGCTAAGTCCTACAAGGATTATCGAGCCGGTACAGGTTATTGCATCGGTTGCACCGACGCTAAGAAGTGGCGCCAAAAAGCCTGCACACAGAGCGATACCGCCCTGATATATAGTCAGAGGAATTATCGAAAAGATGACCCCAATGCCAAGGGTGGAGGCAAACATTATTGAGGAGGTAAAGTCAAGGATAGATTTTATGTAAAGAGTAGTATTATCCCCCTCAAGACCCGCCGATATAGAACCCATTATCGCCATCGCGCCGACGCAGAAGAGCAGGGTAGCATTTACAAAGCCCTCGGCGACCGTGCCGTTTCCTCCCGAACGTGACTTCATTCTGTCGGCGACTTTGTCGCCGAGGGAATTCAAATGTCGGTCTATATCTATGGCAGAGCCTATGATAGCACCGAGCACTATTGATATGATAGCGGCAAGTGAAATGGCTTCGGCATTGCTGTCCACAATAAGACCGCCTACAGCTATAAAAACAACGCACAGTCCGACGCCCACCATGACGGCATCGGATATTTTTTTGGAAATTCCTTTTTTCAGGACGAGCCCAAGTAATGTGCCGATAACCACAGCTGCTGAATTTACTATTACACCAAGCATAAAAACACCTGCTATTTATATATTATAATCTAGAATTATACCACTAATTATGAAAAGAGTAAACTAAAATATCTTTTTTATGTTGCAAAACTGTGCAAATATGGTACAATTAATAGAACGGAAAAGAGGTTTTAAAATTGGGAATAGTTGAAATATTATTTCTTGCGGTGGGGCTTGCAATGGATGCCTTTGCCGTTGCTATATGCAAGGGTCTTGCTCTTAACAAAACAGCCGTTAAACATTATGTGATCGTAGGACTATGGTTTGGCGGCTTTCAGGGACTGATGCCCTGCATCGGATACTTTTTAGGCAAGGCTTTCGGGAAATATATTGAACAGATAGACCATTGGGTTGCATTTGTATTGCTGCTCATAATCGGCGGCAATATGATAAAGGAAGCATTTTCTAAAGACTGCGACGAGGATAATATGACCTCAGGACTTGGATTTGCAACAATGCTTGTGCTTGCAATCTCGACTTCAATTGATGCCGCTGCTACGGGAATAATACTCGAGAGCGAGGGCGCAAATATCTGGCTCTCTGTGGTTGTTATCGCGGTTGTTACATTTATCATATCAGCAGTCGGTGTAAAGATAGGCAATGTTTTCGGAACAAAATATAAAAGCAAGGCAGAATTTACAGGCGGTGCGATACTCATCCTGCTTGGCGTAAAAATGCTGCTTGAAGGACTTAGTATAATATAGGGGTAAAAAATGTCTGGGTTAAAAAAGGGGTTACTAATAACAGGAATTGTTTTTGCAGTCGCTATAATGGCATATTCGGCGGCTGTGTTTCTTTCTGCAAAAATAAGCATAACAATGCAGGGTGATGCTTTTGTAAGCTTAGAAGTGTTTGATGAATATGACGAATCCGGAGCAACCGCAAAGGTTGAATTTCCGCTCTTGTTCGGTTATACGAAGGTTTTAAAGGTAAAGAGCGTGGGCGAGGTGCAGACTGACAAGATCGGAGAGTATGTTATTAATTATAAAGCTAATTGCTTTTATAGGAAAGTCAGACTAAGCCGAACAGTAAAAATAGAAGATTCGGTAGCACCGATTTTGAAGTTAGAAAAGGATTTTATAGAGCGGAATGCCGATGAGCTCATCACTTCCGCAGACGAGGTAAATATAGGCTTTACTGCTACCGATAACTATGACAAAGATATTGCCTCGAGAGTTGTCAAGGAGCTTGATGGGAACGTATGCAGATATATTGTTAGGGATTCTTGTGGCAATACGACTACTGCTGAGGTTAAAATAATCTATACAGATACCACTAAGCCAAAGATAAAATTAAAAGGAAACAGTACGGTCTATATGCAGATAAATACCGACTACAAGGAGTTAGGCTATACTGTGACCGATAATTTTGATACGGATATATCTTCAAATGTACAAATAGTAGGCAACGTTAATATGAACAAAAGGGGAACATATTCGGTAACATATACTGCCACAGATGGAGCAGGGAACACATCCTCGGTTACAAGAACGGTTGTAGTGTACGGAGGAGAATATAATGGAGAATATGACACTGTAACCCCCAATAATAAGGTTATATATCTTACCTTTGATGACGGACCGAGCATTTATACCGAAAGACTGCTTAATACTCTTCAGAAATATAATATAAAGGCAACCTTTTTTGTAACTAATCAAGCCCCCAAATATCAGTATCTGATAACACGAATGAGCCTTGACGGGCATACGGTGGCTCTTCACACGCTAACTCACAAATGGGATATTTATTCGAGTCTTGAAACATACTTGAAGGACTTTAATTCTATGAATGCCATAATCGAGCAGAGAACAGGCAGTCAGACGAGATTTTTCCGTTTCCCCGGAGGAACAAGCAATAAGCAGGGAAATAGATTTAAGAAGGGGATAATGGTTGAATTGGCAGAACATATGCTTGAATCAGGGTATTCGTATTTTGATTGGAATGTCAGCAGTGGGGATACATATCTCACAGACTCGTCCGAAATAGTTAATTATCTTATTAATCAGGTGTCAAAGCGAAACACATCTATTGTTCTTGCACATGATATTAAAAAGGCGACTGTTGATGCAATGCCTGCATTTATTGAGTACGCGCTCAAAAACGGATATACCTTTAAGGCTATAGATGATACCACCGAGCCTATAAGATTTAAACCCGCATCATAATAAAAAATGTTTATAGAGGCACCCTCCGTAAGGAGAATGCCTCTATTTTGTTATTTAAGCATATTTGTTAGTTGTCCGAGAACGGTTTCGAATTTAACTCCGTACCAATGTTCAGGATCGTCCTGGGTGTTTTCGATACACAATACCGTATAATCTGCGGCTATGCATGCTGCTTTGAAAGCATTAAAACCGCGCATTAAAGCGCCGGTGAAGGCGGAAGCATAAACATCTCCTGTACCGTGACAGCCCTTTGATATTCTCTTGTGTTCGTAATATTTATATTCGCCGTTTTCATATACCACAACACCCGTCATGCCATCCCTGTAGCTAACACCAGTAAGTATAACGGTCTTACAACCGAGGTCAGAAAGCTTTTCTAAAAGAGTGTCAATATAGGCGCGGTCATATTGGTCCTTATACTCTGTATCGGTCATAAAGCAGGCCTCTGTGATGTTCGGGAGAACTATATCTGCAGTTGAGCAGAGTTCAGCCATAGCGTGAGCGTATTCAATATCGAAAAGGGGATAGAGCTTGCCGTTATCTGCCATTGCAGGGTCAACTATGCGCAGAGCATTTTCCTTGTTGCAACTGTTCATTATATCCTTTACAAAGCCAATTTGCTTTAAACTTCCGAGGTAGCCTGTGTAAATAGCATCAAATTTTATATTTTCCTTTTCCCAATGCTCTCGAATAGCTGGCATATCATCAGTAAGGTCGCGGAAGGTGAAACCCGAAAAACCGGCAGTGTGTGTAGATAAAACGGCAGAGGGAAGAATAGCTGTCTCAACACCACAGGCAGAAATGATAGGTAGAGCCACCGTGAGGGAACATTGACCTACGCATGAAATATCTTGAATTGTCAAAATTCTCTTTTGTTCCATAATTATCTCTTTTCTAAAAAATTTATTAAAAATATTATACACCTCTGATATTCAATGTCAAGACATAGGACGGAATTTTATTATTAATTATAATGTAAAACTCTTCATCA
>JAZQER010000003.1:0-18923 GCA_045539095.1 Acutalibacteraceae bacterium
GCGATTATTACGAAGTACTCGGAGTAGATAAGAGTGCTTCCGAGGATGAACTGAAAAAAGCCTACCGCAAAATGGCGATGAAGTATCATCCCGATGTATGCCCCGACGATGCCGAGGCAGAACAAAAGTTTAAAGAAGCAAACGAGGCTTACGAGGTGTTATCCGATAAGGATAAACGTGCCCGTTACGACCAGTTCGGTCACGCAGGTGTTGATCCGAATTTCGGCGCAGGCGGAGGAGGAAATCCCTTCGGCGGCGGTTTTGGCGGCTTCGATTTTGATCTCGGAGATATTTTCAGCTCTGTCTTTGATGGCTTTGGCGGCGGTTTCGGCGGAGGACGCAGATCCAACCCCAACGCTCCTAGAAGAGGTGCTGACGTAGAAACAGTAACTACCATTGACTTTGTCGAAGCGGCTATGGGGTGTACGAAAAAAGTTGAGATCACCCGTATAGAGAATTGTGCCAAGTGTTCAGGCAGTGGCGCAGCCGAGGGCAGTTCAACCGTGACCTGCTCCGCTTGTCAGGGCAGGGGACGCACGGTAAGACAGCAGAGAACGCCTTTCGGTATTATGCAGAGCGAAGCGGTTTGTGACCATTGCGGCGGCAAGGGTAAGGTTATAGAAAATCCGTGCGAGACCTGTCGCGGTAAGGGTAAGGTGCGCCGTACCTTTGAACGAGAGGTCGAGATACCCGAGGGAATAGCCGACGGTCAGGGATTTAAGCTATACGGCGAGGGCTGTGTGGGTTCAAACGGCGGTCCGTCGGGAGATGTCATCGTTATGGTAAATGTTCGTCCTCATCCGATATTTGAACGCGAGGGTGACGATATATATTGCGAGATGCCGGTAACATTTATCCAGGCGGCTCTCGGCGATGAGATCCAGGTACCCACTCTTTGGGGTAAGGTCAAGTTTAATCTTCGTGAGGGCACACAGCCGGGTGATGAGATACGCCTTCGTGATAAGGGAATCAAGCATCAGCGCGGCGGCCGCGGTGACCAATATGTGCGCATAGCGGTAGAAATACCGAAGGACCTGTCCCGTGAACAGAAACAGATACTTAAAAGCTTTGATGAAAAGTCAAGCGAAAAGAATTATAAAAAGAAAAGATCCTTTTTTGACAAGGTAAAGGATCTGTTTGATTAATGCAAAAGCAGTTCAGGATATTGCCTGAACTGCTTTTTAAATTATACTCATTATCACGAGCAAAGTTATTAAAAATCCGAAATTAAAAGCAGAGAACATTTTTAGATACCGCCCTGTATCAGCAGGATAATGGGATGCATATTCGCGGTATGTGATAAGGCTTGCGAGGGAGGCGATAAGGGTGCCCGCACCGCCAACATTTACACCGACGAGCAGATCCTGCCAGTTTTCAGTAAACTGTGAAAGTAAAACTGCCGACGGAACATTACTGATGCATTGGCAGGAAAGGGCTGAGAAAACAAGGGTGTTTTGCTCAAGCAGATAGCCAAAAACGTTTCTAACAACATCTATGCGTGCCATATTCCCGGCAAAAATGAAAAAGAAAACAAAGGTTAAAAGCAGAGGATAATCAACCGAGGCAAGAGCCTTCTTGTCCATAAAAAAGAGAGCGGTGGGAATTACTGCAAGTCCTATCCAATAGGGAATACCTCTGAAAACTATTGCAATAGAAAGGGCGAAAAGGAGAAGATATATTACAGTTTTAACTTTCGGAAGCTGTTTTTGGCTCGCTTCTATTGAAAGCTCTTCGTTTTTTACAAATATAATGCAGCAAAGTGTTATAAGAACTATCGAAAGGATAAAAGGCAATGCCATTACCGACATAAAAGCAAAGGTTGGTATTTGAAATTTTGTATAAAGATAAAGGTTTTGCGGATTTCCGAAAGGGGTAAGCATACCGCCGAGATTTGCGGCGATATTCTGCATTATAAAGGTAAATGCCATATATTTTTGCTTGGCGGTGGTAGAAAGCACAAAATAACCAAGAGGCAAAAAGGTCAGAAGTGCCATATCGTTTGCGATAAGCATTGAACCGATGAAGGTAATATAAATAAGGGCGAGCACGCACATTCTGGCATTTTTAAAAAGCTTAACAATTCTTTCAGCAAGAATATAGAAGAAGCTGATGTTTTTAAGAGCGCAAACAACAGCAAGAACTGAGAAAAGACAGGTAAGAGTTTTAAGATCGAAATATCCGAGGTAATCGGAATCCGGAGGAACTATTACAGAGGTGACAACAGCCGCCGAAAAAGCAACCGACATAACGGCGTTTTTCTTTAAAAAATCGGTTATTCTTTGAAGCGGTATACCAATATGTATATGCCGTGCCGCGTGTGTATGAGCCATGCTAGCCCTCCTTTTATAATATCCGGGAGATATTATAGCAAAATAAAAAGGGCTTTGCTATAGCAAAACCCTATAATTTTTATTGGTAATGTAATGATTTAGATGTTCTTTTTTAATAATTATTTTTGATAATAACGCATCGCAGAAATGAGCGTTAAACCATTGCAGTGATAACCTTAATTATAACATATACGCAAGCTGTAGATAAATAGTCGCTTGTAAATTGAAGTATAATAGCAGGCCATAAAGTTGTGCCCCCTTCTCCGGAAGACGGAATATATCCATTTCGACGCACTGTGCGATTAAGAATATGCTCGCGATAGACCCAATCGGAAAAGAAAAGATTTAAAATCATAATAGTTCCTACAGAAGCCAGAACTCCTATAACCATTGCTTTGGTAGTGGTTGAAGATACGATTTTTTTATAACTGCTATAAGCAGAAATTGCCGAATCGGAGATGTTTTTATCTTCATAGAATTTGCTGGTTTTTATACCATCAAGGTCAATATATTCACTATAAGATAGTAGCACGGCTTTTTTCTGTTTTATTTCGGGCATATTTGCTGCCATAATAAGAATGCCTACAAAGCAGGAGATAATTAAAATAAGCGAAAGAAGCAAAATGCCGAATTTATACATTTTGCGATAGAATACCCAAGGTATTCTGAATATTACGGCAGCAGGATTAAGACTTAAAAAGAAGGCTTTGCCTTCATGCTTTTTAAAGGTTCTAACATAATAATCCGAGTTTTTGCCTATAAAGGTGTGCCAATCTTTAATAGGCATACCCTCAAGCATTTCGGAGTCAAGAGATTGCTCTTCCCGTGGAAGGGTCTTACCGCAGGAACGGCAGGTTTTTGCACTGGGCGTGTAAAGGGCGCCGCAATCGGGACAACGTAGTTTTTTTATTTCTTCTGACATAGTAGGATCATCTCCGCGGGGGAAATTAACATAAGTCCTTCTAAAGAACAAGGGATATGCTGATTATATAATAGCATATCCCTATAGTATAGTCAATAGAATTTATTTATCCTTCTTGCTCGAGAAGACCTTTTGGATAGCGACGGTGGAAAGAATGATAACCCCGATAATAACGAAGATAACAAGCATTCCGATACCCATATGTCGGAGCATATCAAAAGCTCTGTCGGGGTTAAAGTCAAGCACTTCAAGCTCGTTTTTAAACATCTCGACATACTTGCCGAAATCTATCCATTTTTCTAATAACATCATATTATCGTCCTCCTATTAACCGAAAATGTTGAGGATGATGCCGCCGGCTATTACCGAAGCGATCTGTCCTGAAACGTTTACGCCGATGGAGTGCATAAGAAGGAAGTTTTGAGGATCCTCCTTCTGACCCATCTTGTGAACAATTCTGCCGCTCATCGGGAAAGCCGAGATTCCTGCAGCACCGATCATAGGATTAACCTTGTTTTTCATAAAGAGGTTGAGGAACTTGGCAAAGAGTACACCGCCCGCGGTATCAACGATAAAGGCGATAAGACCGAGGCCCATAATAAGAATAGTCTGGGGACGGAGGAACTGCTCATCGGTCATATTGAAAGCAACAGTAATTCCGAGGAAGATGGTGATGAGGTTTGCAAGAACCTTCTGCGCAGTTTCGGAAAGGGCATCAAGCACACCGCATTCGCGAATAAGGTTACCGAACATCAAAAATCCGATAAGAGCGGTAGCCTGAGGAATGATAGCCGATGCTACAATAGTAATGATGATGGGGAAGAGTATGCGAGTGAGCTTGGAAACGCTCTTCTGCTCGTAGGGCATACGGATCATACGCTCTTTCTTGGTGGTAAGCAGCTTGATAACAGGCGGCTGAATTACCGGAACGAGCGCCATATAGGAGTATGCAGCAACCGTGATAGGACCTACGAAATCCGAGTCGAGCGCGTTTGCAACAGCGATAGAGGTCGGGCCGTCAGCAGCGCCGATTATTGCGATTGAAGCGGCATCCTTATCTGGGAAGAAGATAGAAGCCATACAAAGTGTGAAGAAAATGCCGAACTGGGCTGCTGCGCCGAAGATCATAAGCTTCGGATTGGTGAGCAGGGGTCCAAAATCGATCATAGCGCCAATGCCGATAAAGAGCAGAAGCGGGAAAAGCTCGTTGGCTATACCTGCTTCATAAAGGGTCTTTATAGGACCGTGCCATGCATCCGAAAAAGGTATATTAACAAGTATGGTACCAAAACCCATAGGCAGTAGTAGGGTAGGCTCCATTTCTTTGGCGATGGCGAGATAGATAAGAACTCCGCCGATGCAGAGCATTATAAGTTCACCGAGGCCGAAGTTCAGCAGATTGCTGTAGAGAATGTCCATTTTTCTCAAACCTCCGATTTTTTAATGGTTTTTGGTGAGAAAACCCGATTCCCACCCATTTTACACCTCAATATTTTAGCACAAAGCAACTTGAAATGCAACTGAAAAAAAGATATAATTTAAAAAACTGAAAAAGGACGATTTTATGATAAAAAACATTATTTTTGATTTTGGACAGGTGCTTGTGCACTTTGACCCCGAGTATATGACAAGCCGATATGTGACCGAACAGCAGGATATTGGGCTTTTGAAGGAAGTCGTCTTTGACCGCCTTTATTGGGATAAGCTTGATAAGGGAACTATCACAGACGAGGAGCTTGTGGCGGCAGTAAAGGCGCGGCTTCCCGAAAGACTGCATAAAACGGCTGAAAAAATATATGATAATTGGTATTACAATCTGCCCGAAATGGAGGGTATGCGGGAGCTTTTGTCAGAGGTTCGTAAGGCGGGCTTTTCTACCTACATACTGTCGGATGTCAGCATCGGCTTTTCCAATCGTTATACCGAGATAGATATTCTGAAGGGCTTTGATGGTTATTGCTTCTCAGCGGCGGAGGGCGTCTGCAAGCCCGACCCTGCGGCAATACAAAACTTGCTTTCCAAGTATGCCCTAAAAGCGGAAGAATCTTTCTTTATAGATGACCGCGCAGTCAACATAGAGGGCGCCGCAAAAGCGGGAGTTGACGGTTTTGTTTTCGGCGGAGATTCTGCCGCTCTTAAGGAAAAGTTAAAAGAAATACTAAAATAATACAAAAAGCATCGAGTCTGATATACACCCCCAAAAGTTAGACACTTTTTGGGGTGCATATCAATACTGAACCTCTTCTTTTTATTTGGTGGAGATAGTGGGGGGTCGACTCTTGCCGCGCGGAGTGCGGCTTCGGTCATTCGCGGCTCTGACAGTCCACTGGACTGTCATTCACTACCGCTCCTAATTCAATCCCCGCACCATAACACGTACAAAAATAAGACAGACCCATCCTATTGGATGAATCTGTCTTATTTTGGTGGAGATAGTGGGGATCGAACCCATGACCTCTTGAATGCCATTCAAGCGCTCTCCCAGCTGAGCTATACCCCCATTCAGTATGATAAATATATCATAGGGAATAACAAAAATCAAGAACTTTTTATTTTTTTAGAATAAAATCCTTGACTTTGCGAAAAATTGGTATATAATAGTCTTGTTGCATTGGGGCATCGCCAAGCGGTAAGGCAACGGACTCTGACTCCGTCATTACCTAGGTTCGAATCCTAGTGCCCCAGCCAAAGGTCCAAGTCTTTCGACTTGGACCTTTTTCATTGTGTCTGTATAATACAATATCATTTTTATTTATATGATTCATATACCTCTTTTAGTCTGTGAGGATAATCGGTCATGATTCCGTCAGTGCCGATGTCTATCAGATGCTCCATTTCCTCTGTCTCGTTTATAGTCCAATAATGAACGGCGAGATTATGGCGGTGGGCAGAACGTACAAGCCTTCGTGTGGCAAGATCTACGCCGGACTGCTTGGTTGGAAGCTGAAAAACACACATCTTGTCGCCAAAGAAGACATCGAGACCTATAAGATGTAAAATCACAAATTTTCTTGCAGGCTCGGTAGCTGGGGAATACATAAACTCGTCGGGCACCTCGTCAGCCTTTTGCATACGACTGAATTCTGCGTATATCTCTTCGTGGAAGCTTGCAAGCACTACACGGTCAAAGGCGTCATATACTCCGAGCAGACGGATGACCTCGCGAAGAGCCTTAAAACCCTGCTCGCCCGACTGCTTTATTTCAACATTTATTCGGTTATTTGGGAAAGCTTTAATAAGCTCCTCGAGCGTTGTTGCAAGAAACACTTTTTCGTCACGGGGATTTATTCCGTCAGGATATGTAACATCGGTTGGATATTTTTCTTTTCCGTCTTCGCCTACAAAATGCTGACGCTCGCCACAGAGAGCGTCATTTTCGTCGGTAGGGTTGGTATATCCGAAGTCAATCTTCTGTGCGATAAGGTCGCTGTAGTTCCAGTCGGAAATATTGCCTGTGACATTTGTTTTTCGGTCAAGAGTAGTATCGTGCGAAAGTATGACAACGCCGTCCTTTGTGATGCTGACATCGGTCTCCATCATCACGCGGCGGTCAACACTGTAAGCATTATAAAACGCCTCTAACGTGTTGTCGGGAAACTCCTTGTTTCCACCGCCGTGGGCAATTAGGATAGGCATTTCACCACCATTCATCATAGGGTTAGCCCCTTTGAAATTATCGAATCTCGGAAAAAGCGCGAGCACACCGTATACAAGTAAAAAACAAGCCAGAATAAAAGAGGTTATTTTGAATCCTTTTTTCATTTGCATACTAAATATTCCCTTCTAGTCAAAAGCCAGCCCGAAATAATCAGGGGCAGGCAGATCGCTTAGTGCGTAGTACATAGCAAAAGGAACAGAGTTACCGACTGTTCTGAAAACACCCTTATCACATAAAAGAGTTGATAGAATCTCAGCCGATTTATCAATGTTTCCGAGTAGCTCTATACCAAATAACATACCGTTTTCACGGCGGCAGGCAAGTATAAAACCGTCACCTTTAAAAAGCTCTGCCTGAAGAGATAGAAAATCGAGGCTTTCATTCTCCTGTAAAACGCCGTTTTCGGGAAGATATACTCTGCGAAGGGCGGCGTATTCATCCTTTTCTATAGGATGAACTTCAGTTTTATTTTTAGAAGAGGCATATTCAAATTTATCGATAAAACAACAGGTACGAAAACCGAGCTTTTCATAAAAGTCGAAAAGTCCTTTGCTTGCGGGAACGAGCAGAGCGCCGCAGTAGCCAAGACCTTTAAGCTCTTCGAGAGTTTTTTCGGTAAGCGCACGACAAATACCATGACCGCGGTATTCTTTAAGGGTGGCTACGGCATAAATATACGCAAGCTTTTGTCCGTTATATTCACAATCAAAAATATATAATGCGGAAATTATTTTTCCATCCTTCATTACACATCGACAACGCTCAGGACTGAATACATTGCCAAAAAAACCGTCAAGAAACTCGTCGGTATCACCGAACGCCTCTCTCCACAGATTACGCAGACCAACAATGTCCGAAAAAACAGGTTCTTGAATCTTCATGTTACTCACCCTTTAAAGAGGCGCGCCACTTCTCAACCCTGTAAATCGGATGGTAGCTCTGTTTTGCCTGACGGAGTCCGGGAAGCCCCATATCTTCTTCGCGGTCAAGGTAGCAAACTTCGGAAAATTTATTTCTGATATACTTTGCGAACTCATTGTTGATAAGAGGGTATGCTCCGTCTGCATCCCAACGCGCCTTTTCAAAATGAATATCAAATATATCATTATAAAAACGGCTTCCAACCGTAAAGGCAAGGATATTTTCGCCGTTTTTGAGTAATAACCCTTCTGCTTCAAGCTTTTCAAAGCTTGAAAAAAGCTTGTCCAGCGCTGCGCGTTCCATTGTAAAGTTGCTTTCGGGCATCTGGCATTCACGATTTAAAAACCAATCCTCAGCCATATCCCGAACAGCTTTGATATTTATTCCGTTTATAGGCTCGACTGTATAGACGGGGTGATTTTCGAGAAAACGGTTGATATGATTGCGTTTACCGTGATATTTTTTACCCCGAAGCTCTGCAAGAGCATTGATATCATAAACATAATCGTATGAATTTTCAGTTGTTATAAATTCAAAAAGGTCGGGGAACTGCGCTTGGAGCCATTCTTTTTCATCAGGTGTCATACCGTTTATACGGCAGGGGATACCGCGTACCTTTGAGTCGGCGATAATAGCGCTGACAGCAGCCTTTTTATCTCCGTTTCCGATCGGATATGAATAGACGGCAACTTCACCAAAATGAGAAAGCAAAACAAGACAGCCTTCAACGATGGCAAAATTTTGATTGCCCCACAGAAATACATTAATAAAAGAAAATTCACAGCCGCGCGGCGGCGAAGCGTGAAGGTGTTGCTCATAAAGCGACTTGTCTTCTACAGCGATTGGTTTAAAATTTATCATAAACTAAACCTCTGATTAATTTCGTAAGAAACATATTTTAATCATTCTATCACACAATTATTTTTATCGCAAGATAATAAATATATCTCGGTGGTAGCGGACGGTTTTAGTATATATGGTTTTTGGGTTACATATACTTGAACAGAGGTGCTTTATGAAAATGAATCTGTTTTTTTGGCAGTTGGTAGGCTTTATCTTTACGGGAATCGGCGGAGTGTTGCTGCATTTTGCATATGATTGGTCGGGAGAAAGTCCCGTAATTGCGGCATTTTCAGGAGTTAACGAATCGACCTTCGAGCATATGAAGTTGCTCTTTTTTCCAATGTTTATTTTTGCTATTATTGAAAGCCGCTTTGTGAAAAAAAGCAATTTCTGGTGCGTAAAGCTTAGGGGCTTAACCCTTGGTATTAGTCTTATTCCAATAATATTTTACACTCTTAGAGGTGTTTTTGGGACCACCCCCGATTGGATTAATGTCACAATATATTTCATTTCTGCCGCAGTCGCCTTTATATATGAATACCGCCTTTTCAAAAAAGAAAAAGGCGGCTTTTTATCTGTGCGTGCAGCCTTTATTATTCTGCTTATAATTGCAGTTTTGTTTGCAGTGTTCACATGGTTCCCACCCGAGCTTCCGCTTTTCAGAGATCCGCTTACACTACTCTACGGAATATAAAAAACTTATTCGGAATCTTCCAAATAAGTTTTTATGTTATTTTGGCTTAAATATTAACTCTTAAGGCACACTTATGTTGGAAATGAGTTATCATTATAACCTTCGAGTCTTCGGTGGGATTTCATTCCACAAAGTGAAGCCTAAAATTAAAATTCCGCCTACTATTTGCCACAGTGTCATTGTTTCACCAAGGACGGTGACAGAAATTAATACCGCAACCAAAGGGTCGATATAACTGAGAATAGCGGCCTTTTGACCGGGTAATTCTTTTAAAGAAGAAAAGTACATACAGTAGGTTACACCGGTGTGAATAATACCTACAATTATCAGGTTCGCCCAACCTATGCTGTTAAGGGCTTCTAGCGTAATGCCGCTTGTAAGAAGAACATACGGAATAAGAACAACAACGGCAGATAGAAACTGCAGAAAAGTTCTGTGAATACCCTCGACATTCTTTATAAACTTGTTTAATAGTACAACACAAGCGTAAAAAACGGCTGCACCCAATCCAAAAAGTATACCAACAAAATCGCGATTGCCTCCTGCGCCGCCGATACCGGTAATGAGTGCAAGTCCTAAGGTAGACATTATAAAACATAAGATTTGTTTGCCGGTCAGATTTTCTTTGAAAATAATGGGACAAACCACCGTAACTATAACGGGAGCAAAATAATAACTGAGCGTAGCAACAGATACGGTTGTGTACTTATACGCCTCAAATAAAAGGATCCAGTTGATTCCCATAGCGGCACCCGAAATGAGAAGCAGCGGAACCTGCTTTTTTATGTTTGCAAAGGGTATCTTTTGTTTAGTTACTAATAAAAAAACTGCAATCAAAAGAGTCGCTAAAACGGCACGGTATAACGCTAGCTCTCCCGAAGAAACTGAAATATTTCGTACAAACAGTCCCAAAGTACCGAATATTATCATAGATGCAATCAGCATAAGACGCGGATTCATAAGTTTTTTCATAATGACTCCTCGCAATCTGTCAACCCAATATCTTAGTTAACGCAGTTAATTATATCGCGGTTTGTGGACCGAGTCAACTGTTTTGGCATAATGTTTATTTTATTACGAGGTAAAACCCAATATTCTCAAAAGGGCAATTCCCCGTATTCTCCATTTCTCTCATAGTAACTCGGCTTTTCCCTCATCTCTGCCCGTACCTTTTTCTTTCTCGCTTTCTCTTTTTTTCTCTCATAATCTCAGAGTCCGTGCAGAGTGCTCTGGCAATATGAGAACTAATTGGGAATTGCGAGATTTTCTATTTTTCTCCTTCTTTTTCTTCATTCATTACTGTAATAAACTTATGGGTTACCAGTGCACTTACTAACAGTGAAAATGCTTGAAATAAAGGGAAATAAAAGGGTTTAAAGGAAAATGAAATACTGGGAAATAATGAGGAATACTCAGTGCATTACGAAGTGTTATCTGGGTTATCTCTGTTATTCTCACGAAGTGGAAAAAACAGAAAGACGTAAGGTTTTGCAAGGTAAAAAAGTCAAAAGAAAACGACCTCATGTAACACGTAACTGTGTGTTACACAAGGTCGTTTATTTCACGATTTTCTTAGGTTCTCTCAGGATATCAATTTTTACCCTTTTGGAAGAAACCCGCGATGAGAGGGTTTACCCTGAAATATATTTATTATTCCCACTCAATTGTGCCGATCGGCTTGGGTGTGAGGTCTAAAAGGACGCGGTTGATGCCGTCTACCTCGTGGGTGATGCGGTCGGTAATATGGTGGAGGAGGGGATAGGGAATCTCCTCAATGGTAGCCGACATAGCGTCGGTGGTGTTTACGGCACGGATGATAACGGGCCAGCCCTCATAGCGGCTCTCGTCCTTAACGCCGACACTCTTAATATCGGGGATGACAACGAAATACTGCCATACCTTGCCCTCGAGGCCGTTCTTTGCGAATTCCTCACGGAGAATAGCGTCTGCCTCGCGGAGCGCGTGGAGGCGGTCACGGGTGATTGCGCCGAGACAACGGACACCAAGGCCTGGGCCGGGGAAGGGCTGACGGTAAACCATAGCATGAGGCAGACCGAGAGCCTCACCGACAACTCTTACTTCGTCCTTGAAGAGAAGTTTAATTGGCTCGACGAGCTCGAATTTCAGGTCCTCGGGAAGTCCGCCAACATTGTGGTGCGACTTAACTGCCTTTTTGCCTTCTGCAGCCTTTACACTCTCTAAAATGTCGGGGTAGATAGTACCCTGAGCGAGGAAGTCAACGTCACTCTGCTTTCTTGCCTCGTCTGCGAAAACCTCAATAAATTCCTTACCGATAATCTTTCTTTTCTTTTCGGGGTCGGATACACCTGCAAGAAGGTTTAAGAAACGGTCGGTAGCATCAACATAAACAAGGTTTGCGTCGAGCTCGCCGCGGAACATATCAATAACAGCTTCGCTTTCGCCCTTACGCATAAGTCCGTGATTAACGTGAACGCAAACAAGCTGCTTTCCTATAGCCTTTATAAGAAGGGCGGCAACTACAGACGAATCGACACCGCCTGAAAGGGCAAGCAGTACCTTTCTGTCTCCGACCTGCGCTCTGACTTCTTCGATCTGCTCGTCAATAAAAGCCTTTGCGAGTTCGGGAGTGGTGATTCTTTCCATGCTATCGGGTCTGAGATTAGAGCTCATATAACTTCCTCCGTTTTGAACTTTTTATAATACAATATTATATTATAAGTATTATCCCAAATCAATTATTTTTTTCAAAAAAATCTCCGTTTTATGAAAATTGTTTTTGTACAAATTACATAATAGCCGAAAGCATCAAAAGCTCACGTATTTGTTTATATATTTTGGAATAATCTTCAAGCGGAAGCGGGTTTTCTCCGAGACCTATCTCTACTGTAAAGGCGGGGCGATCAAACTCTTTAATAAACCAGTCCTTAAAGCCGCCGCCTACGGCAAGACCCTCGGGCTCACTGAGAGCATAACCTGAAGAGGCAGACATTATTTCGGCCATACGACGGCTTCTTTTTGGAGGGGTATCTCCCGTCGGCGCGTAGATGACTTCGCCCTGAGAGTGGAATGCCACCGCGTGACGTATATGTACCGTTTTGCAAAGATTTGTGAGAGCAACTGTTTCGGGCTCGCTTTCGGGCGCAAATCCGCCGAAGCGGCGGCTTGAGGGGCCCGCTATTCCCGCCTGCTTTTCCCTTTCGCGAAGAGTCTTCCAATCAGCATCAAAGTTGTGGTTTATATCAACCCCTCTGGCGTTTGCATTATAGTGCTCGAAGTCTCCACCGCTGAGTTTTCTTATGAATTTGCTGCCGCCCGTAGCAGACAGTCCGAAGCGGGAAATTTCACAGCCGTCGGGATTAACCGATGGTACCACAATAAGACCTCTGCCGTACATCGCTTTTCTAACATTCAATCCCTCAATTACTCTGTCATCTTCAAGGGCGGCACAAAGCTCCTCGCAAAATCGTAACAGCAATGCAGAGGTTATATGCTCGCTACCGTGAAAGCCCCCTGCAAAGAGAACATACTCTGCACTTCTGCCGATACGCAAAGCAGGTATGTCCTTACCCATCACACTTTTACCGATAACAGAGGTTTTTGCAAACGGATGCTCTTTTGAAAGGTTTGCAACTGTTTTAATCATATCGAAATAACTAAAAGGTATAAACTCACCCGAAATCATTGAAAATCTCCTCACAAAATAAAGTTACGTTATATATTTATATTGAATGAAAATTATTTTTATGTTACTATCAAAGTAAGAAATAGAGTAGGTGAAAGAATGAGATTTGAAAAGCTTTATTTATCAAAGGATAAGAGAGTCACTCTTGACTGTTTTCTTTATACTCCGAGCGAGTCGCTTGAGCGCCTGAAGATCAGACCCGCTATAATCGTTTGTCCGGGCGGAGGATACAATATATGTTCTGATCGTGAAGCCGACCCTGTAGCTATGAGCTATTCTGCAGCGGGCTACCATACCTTTATACTTAGATATACGGTAGGCAAGGCGGCGGCTTATCCGAATTCGCTTATCGACCTTTGTCGCGCTATGAAGATCATTCGTGACCACGCCGACGAGTGGGGCGTGCAAAAGGACAAAATTGCCGTTTGCGGTTTTTCAGCAGGCGGACACCTTGCGGCTTCTCTCGGTGTTCATTGGACCGAGCAAGAGATACAGAGCCTTGCCGCTTGTACTGCAGAGGAGATAAAGCCCAACGCCCTAATTCTCGTATATCCCGTTATTTCCACCTCTTGGATGGAAAACGGCACCGCTTTGCCGAGAATTATAGGCAAACGCGATTTCGAAAAGACCTATCGCGACCTTAATCTTCACGCGTGTGTTGACGAAAACACTCCGCCGAGCTTCCTTGCTCATACATTCCGTGACACAACAGTTCCTGTGACCGATTCCCTGAAATTTGCCGCAGCGCTTGATGAAAATAAGATACCGTTTGAACTTCATATCTGGCCCAACGGCGGACACGGAATGAGTCTTGGCAATAGCCTTGCGGCAGGCGACGCGGGGGACTCTTCCTTTGCACATTGGTTCTCCCTTTCGGTAGAGTGGCTTGACCGCCTTTTTGGCAACCCCGAAGAAGCGGCTACCCCTGTCGAAAAAGCAAAATATTCAAGCAAGCTTTAATAAATACAATAAACCGACGGTTTTTAAGGCCGTCGGTTTATTGCTGTGTGAAAAAATAAAAAGAAAGGAATAAAAAAGAATGACAAAAAATATTAAATTCTATCGGAAGAGACGTGACCGCCGTTTGCAAGCGTTCTGACAAGACGCTTTATATATCGGAAAGCCTTTCTCTCAGTCTCGGCAAACTTTTCCTCATTAAAAAGTCCGAATATAACGAATGCAACAAGTGCGATCTCGAAAAGTGTAGAAATAACAAATCCTGTTTCCATAAGCGCTTTACCTCCTAAAGAACATTTGTTCTTTTGTGCGATTTTATTATAACGAACATATGTTTATTTGTCAAGAACTTTTTTGAAAATTTCTAGAATTTGTTTTTTCTCCGACAAATTTCTCGCCAACTTATGATTTTAGTATATAGCGGACGGTGTACTAAAGTCAGGACAGTGGATTGAGAATTTCTAAAAGATAACAAAAAAATCTTGTTAAAGCATAAAACTTTAACAAGATTTATTATTGTTTTTTCTTTTTGTTCAGAATAAATGGTTTGCTACTTCTGCAAGCTGTTTTAGTGTCAGCTGTTCGCTTCGCGCGGTGTCGGGCAATCCTGCGGCGGCAAGGGCATCGCGGATACTATCCTTTGGCAGCCCCATTGTTGCCGAAACAGTATTTACAAGGGTCTTTCTGCGTTGGGCAAAGCACGCCTTTACAAAAGAGAAAAATTTCGCTTCGTCATTCAAGCTTATCGGCGGCGCTTTACGGACATCGAGACTTATTACTGCGCTGTCAACATTCGGTGGCGGCATAAAGGACTCTCTGCCTACTTCAAAAAGAATTTCACTTTCTGCATAATATGCGACGGCAACCGTTACTGCGCCTGCCTCTCTGCTTCCAACCTCTGCTGATAGACGTTCGGCGGCTTCCTTTTGCACCATTACCGTAATATTATCTATCGGTAATTTTGATTCGAGCAAGTGCATAATTATAGGAGAAGTGATGTAGTAGGGAAGATTTGCGCAGACGGCAACACGCCTACAGTCGGCAAACTTATCTTTTATGATTACTTCAAGGTCAAGCTTCATCGCGTCTCCGAAAATGACCTCGATATTATCTCTGCCCGCAAGGCTTTTTGCAAGCACAGGCTTTAATTTTGTGTCAAGCTCTATGGCGACCACCCGTTTTGCGACCTTTGAGAGTTCAACAGTGAGCACTCCCGCGCCGGGACCTATCTCTAAAACCCCTGTGTTTTCATCGCAAGCTTGCTCTGCCATTCTAGGGCAAACTGAGGGGTCTATAAGAAAATTCTGACCAAAGGCTTTTTTAAGGTTAAAGCCTTCTGATTCGAGAAGTCTTTTAAGGGTATTATAATCGGCAAGATTCATTGTTTTTCTCCGAGTTGCATAAGTAATTTTTTGAGCGAGGTGTCGGCAGATACGGCGCCAATATTCAGAGATACCATCATATCCGAGAATGAGGCAAGCCGAAGCAGAGCTGACTTTGAGGGAGCATCATTTCCGCATATAGCCGCGGCGAGGAATTTGGTGCAGTCGTCAGCAAGAGCCTCATAAATCGCCATGTCGACCGCGTCGAGTACTTGCCCGTCGGCAAAGCAAACTCTGTGACCCCAGTATATCTTTCCGCTCTTGGAAAGTAAGGTCACACCGCACTTTTTTTCACCTGCAGGATAGCTCTTGTTCATTTCTGAGGATGCTAATGATTTTAACTCATCAAAATTAGTCAGCATTAATATTACCTCGCTTTCAAATCAATTATACACTATAGGCATATAATTTTTCAATAAAATATCAAAATGTGCGTCACTCGCGTACATTTTCGTATTTTTTACAAAAAATGTTTTTCTGTGAAGGAATAATTTATAAAAATTTATATTTCTACGCTATTGACAAACGGTAAAATAAGGTATAAAATTGTTTTATTAATTTTTATTTAATCCTTAAGGGGGAGTACATAATGTTAAAAAATGAGTATTTAAAGAAGGTTTACGCCGATGCTGAGAAGCGTAATCCTAACGAGCCGGAATTCTTACAGGCTGTGATGGAGGTTCTCACCTCTCTCGAGCCCGTAGTTGAGCAGGATCCCAAGTTCGAGAAGGCAGGCGTTATCGAGCGTATGGTAGAGCCCGAGCGTCAGATTTTCTTCCGCGTTCCCTGGGTTGACGATAACGGTCAGGTTCAGGTTAACCGCGGCTTCAGAGTTCAGTTCAACTCTGCAATCGGACCCTACAAGGGCGGTATCCGTTTCGCTCCCAATGTTAATGCTTCTATCATGAAGTTCCTCGGCTTTGAGCAGACCTTCAAAAACAGCCTTACAGGTCTTCCTATGGGCGGCGGTAAGGGCGGCGCTGACTTTGATCCCAACGGTCGCAGTGACAACGAGATTATGCGCTTCTGCCAGAGCTTTATGACCGAGCTTCAGAGACACATCGGTGCTGATACCGACGTTCCTGCAGGCGACCTCGGTGTGGGCGCTCGCGAGATTGGTTATATGTTCGGTCAGTATAAGAGACTCCGTAACGAGTTCACAGGCGTTCTCACAGGTAAGGGACGCGCCTTTGGCGGCTCTCTCATCCGTCCCGAGGCTACCGGCTTTGGCGCAGTTTATTACACCGTTGAAATGCTGAAAACCTTTGGTGAGTCTATCGAAGGTAAGACATTCGTAGTTTCAGGATTTGGTAACGTTGCTTGGGGTACTGTTAAGAAGATCACCGAGCTTGGCGGTAAGGTTGTAACCATTTCAGGACCCGACGGATATATCTATGATGAGAACGGTGTTAATACCGAAGAGAAGATTAACTTCATGCTTGAGATGAGAGCTTCGGGCCGCAACAAGGTTCAGGATTATGCCGACAAGTTTGGCGTACCCTTTTACGCAGGTGAGAAGCCCTGGGGCGTAAAGGCTGACGTTCTTATGCCTTGCGCAACCCAGAACGAGGTTGGAATGGCTGAGGCTGAGCAGATTGTTGCAAACGGCGTTAAGTACTATGTTGAAGTTTCCAATATGCCGACAAGAAATGAGGCTATGGCATACCTTAAGGAAAACGGTGTAGTTATCGCTCCCGCTAAGGCAGTTAACGCAGGCGGCGTTGCAGTTTCCGGTCTTGAGATGAGTCAAAACTCTATGCGCTACAGCTGGACTGCAGAAGAGGTTGACGCAAAGCTCCACCAGATTATGGAAGGCATCTATAAAGCTTCCTGGGATGCTGCTAAGAAGTACGGCATGGAAGGTGACCTCGTAGCAGGTGCAAATATTGCAGGCTTTGAAAAGGTAGCCGAGGCTATGATCGCCCAAGGCGTTTGCTAATTGGCTAACGGCGAAATTCGCACAGACCAAAAGGAATGAAAATTATAAAGGTGTTCGATAGAATAAAAGCTGTCGGACACCTTTCTTTTATTTAATGTGTTGCCTTCGGCAACGAATGTATAGCATTCCTTTTTAAACCTTTTTTCGGCACTCGAAGTACCTTTGTACATCTAACGTGCCAAAGAAAAGGTTTTCTGCACAAATTTCTCTCGTCATCCCCGAGCGGACTTCAAAATAAGCACAGAACACAAATTACACCCGTCATTTAGACGGGTGTTTTTGTTAGCCGTTTTTCCTCACTCGAGGTATACACGATACATCTTCGCTCGGAGAAAACGGCTTCTGTACATATTTTGTTCGTCCTTGATTTAAGGGCAACGAATGTATAGCATTCCTTTTTAAACCTTTTTTCGGCACTCGAAGTACCTTTGTACATCTAACGTGCCAAAGAAAAGGTTTTCTGCACAAATTTCTCTCGTTATCCCCGAAGTATACACGATACATCTTGGCACAGGAGAAAAAGCCTTTTGCATCCAATTTTATCCAATCTTAATTTTAGCAAACTTTTATTCAATATATTTTGTAGGGGACGGCGTGATTCCCCTGATAGGGGAAATGTCCGAAGGACAAAAGGGTAATGACAAGCGAAACTTGCCGTAACCTCGATGTCCCGTTTTTACATAGCGTCGCAGACACCATAATTTTGCATTTTGCGTTTTGCATTTTGCAATTTAACGGGCGATTCGTGAAACGCCCCTACTTGACAATATATTGAATATTATAGTAATATATATGGGGTGAGGTGTTCGTATGAAGAAGTTAAACCTATCGGGAAAGGTAAACGCGGCATTACTTATCGGCATATTTTTGCTTATGCTGCTTTGCAATATGCTTACTCCGCTCGTGGCGGATGATTTTACCTTCCATTTTAATCTTACTACCAAGGAGCCGATAGACGGCATCGGAGACATCTTTCCTGCTCTCTCCGCCCATGCCGAGCATCATAACGGCCGTCTTATTGCCCACTTTTTTGTATATATTTTCGAGCTTTTGCCGAAGATCGTCTTTAATATTATAAACTCGCTTATGTTCGTTTTGCAGATAGGACTTATCTATCTTATCTGCCGCAAGGAGAAGCACAACAATCTTCTCCTTATTGCCGTTTTTTCGAGCATTTTCATCTATGAGCCTGCCTTCGGTGAGATCAACCTCTGGCTTCCCGGCTCCTGCAACTATTTATGGTGCATTGTTTTCGGGCTTCTTTTCCTGCTCCCTTTTATAAGCGACCTTCTTTATGACAAGCCTCTTCGCAGCACCCCTCTTAATGTTTTGCATATCCTTGTGAGCCTTATGGCGGGTGCATGGCTTGAAAACGGCTCGGCCCCATTTATCTTTATGGCAGTGGCGATTATGCTCGTGACAAAGTTTTATCAGAAAAAGAAGTGGAGCCTTTACAGGATCGTCGATATTGCGGTATCGGTCATCGGTTATCTGTCGATCTATCTTCTTTCTCCCGGAGAGTTCAAAAACAAGGGAGCCGAGTTCACCTTCTACGTCCTTCGTGAAAACTTTATAAAGGCTCTTAAGATGTATGATATGCTCCGTCCGCTCCT
>JAZQER010000004.1:0-30976 GCA_045539095.1 Acutalibacteraceae bacterium
GGTCTGCCGTTTAGAAAAACAGTACTGTGTACTGTTTTTTAGGCAGAGCGTGAAGTCGGGTACCGAAATTCGTAGAATTTGGGTCGACGAGCGAAGCAGTTTGTGGCGACAAAGTCGCCGCAGACGGTCGAATCCCGTCCGGGTCACCAAATGAAAAAGCACTCATCCTTTAGGGTGGGTGCTTTTCATTTTTGTTATTTGCGAAGGATTCGAACCCGAGAGGGTCTGCCGTTTAGAAAAACAGTACTATGTACTGTTTTTTAGGCAGAGCGTGAAGTCGGGTACCGAAATTCGTAGAATTTGGGTCGACGAGCGAAGCAGTTTGTGGCGACAAAGTCGCCGCAGACGGTCGAATCCCGTCCGTAAATTTTCAAAAACTACATTTATATTTCGCGCATAGGTTTCTCCTCATCCACCGCAAGCGGTCCCCCTTCCCCGCTAGGGAAGGCTCAAGAGCGCAGAGTATCCCGTCCGACAAATTTTATCAAGCTTTGTAAACGGAGTTTTTAAGAATTTACTATCAAACAATAGTAAACGCCTTTTCTTTTTCGTATTTTTGTCAAGTAAAAAGGAGACAAGAGAACCTTGCCCTTATCTCCTGTGTTAGTCTTTATCGTTATCCAAATTAATCGGAGTGATTACCGGCTTCCCGTCTTTGTCTAAAAGTACAGTCAATCCGGCTGAATCACCTATTTGATGATATACATAATTAACACCCGTCTCTTTATCGACCAAAACATCCGTGCGCTCTATTATTCCTTGGGAATAAACTATTTCGAATCTTTTATTCTTCATTAATCTCACCTCTTAGGTTAATATACCACTTTTTTTCACTCTTTTCAATGATACGTTTGCTTATGTGAACTGGCAGAGCGCCGCCCTTTTCCCTAATTTTACTTGACTAAATTGTTTTATTAATATATAATTATACTAATATGGAATAATATGTCTATAAGTTAAAATTCATTTGGCAAATTTGAGGTGTAATTATGCATTGGGCAGAAGAAATTGCTGAAAAAATTATTGAAAGAAGCCCCTCGAAGCCCGAATATGTTTGCGCCGCGGGAATAAGCCCCTCCGGTTCTATTCATATCGGTAACTTCAGAGATATTGCAACAAGCTATTTTGTTGTAAAGGCTCTGCGTAAAAAGGGCAAAAAGGCACGTCTTTTATTTTCTTGGGACGAGTTTGACCGACTTCGCAAGGTGCCTGTAAACGTTGCCGCCGTTAAAGACGGCTTTGAGGAGTATATCGGCCGTCCTTATGTTGACGCTCCCGACCCGTTTGGCTGCTGCGAATCCTACGCAAAGCATTTCCAGAACGAGTTTGAAGCATCTATTAAGCGTTTCGGCATTGATATGGACTATCGCTATCAGGCGGCTCAGTACCGCTCAGGCCGTTACAGCGAATATATCATTCACGCTTTAAAGAATCGTGAGAAGATCTTCGATATCCTTGACTCTTTCCGTACTCAGGACGCAACCGAGGACGAGCGTAAAAACTATTATCCCGTCGGCATCTACTGCGAAAAGTGCGGCAAGGATACCACTAAGATAACAAAACTGTCTGATGACTGCATCAACGCAGAGTACGAGTGCGCTTGCGGTCACCACGGCTCTTTCGATTTCAAGCACGACTTTAACTGCAAGCTCGCCTGGAAGATCGACTGGCCTATGCGCTGGATGGTTGAGGGTGTTGACTTTGAGCCGGGTGGAAAGGACCATGCATCCCCCACAGGCTCTTATCAGACAAGCCGTATAATTGCTAAGGAAATTTTTGATTATGAAGCACCCATCTTCCAAGGCTATGAGTTTATCGGAATTAAGGGCACTACAGGCAAAATGTCAGGCTCTTCGGGTCTTAACCTCACTCCCGATACTCTCCTTAAACTCTACGACCCCGAGATTATCCTTTGGCTCTATTCAAAGACAGAGCCTACAAAGGCTTTCAATTTCTGCTTTGATGATGAGATACTGCGTCAGTATTTTGAGTTTGACCGTATGATGAAGGCATATGTCGACGGAAATGCCGATGAGCATACCTCTGCTATTATGGAGGGTGCGCTGATAGAGGGCAGAACTGCCGAGACCGTGCCGATGCAGCTTCTCGTATCCCTTGGTTCTATCGTAAACTTTAATGTTCCGATGCTTGAGACCGTATTTGAGAAGATCGGCACTCCTTATAAGCTTGCTGACTTTACCGAGCGTATGGAGCGCGCACGCTTCTGGCTCGAGCAGTGCTCACCCGAGAGTGTAAACCGACTCCGCGCTACCCGTAACTTTGAGGTCTATAATGAGCTCGACGAGGATGAGAAAAAGGCAATAAAGATGCTTTTCGATTATCTCTCTACCGACGGTTATTCTCTTGACGACTTAAACAGTGAGCTTTATGCTATTCCGAAGCGTATCTACGGCGAGAACATTGAGCCTAAAGCCTTAAAGGGCATTCAGGGCAAGTTCTTCAAGAACGTTTACAAGCTTCTTATAGACAAGGAGCAGGGACCGAGACTTTATCTCTTCCTCTTTGCAGTCGAGAAAGAAAGCTATGTAAAGCTGCTTGACTTCTCATATCCCCAGACCGACGAGGAAAAGGCAATCAATGAAAAAGCCGCTGCCGAAAAGGCTGCCGCAGAGGCACCCGCTGTCGACCCCGTTAAAGAACAAATTACTATTGACGAGTTCGACAAGGTTGATATGCGCGTCTGCAAGGTGCTGAAAGCCGAAGAGGTGCCGAAATCACATTCTTGTCTGAAGCTTACCCTTGACGACGGACTCGGCGGACGTGTGATTATGTCCTCCATTAAAAAAGAGTACAAGCCCGAAGAGCTTGTCGGTAAAAAAATTATCGTTATCGCAAACCTAAAGCCTGCAAAATTTGCGGGGGTCGAATCTAACGGTATGCTTATCGCCGCAACACACGAGGATTGCGGTTGTAAAATAATCTTTGTGGATGACTCTGTTCCTGTAGGAACGGCTATCCACTAAAAAAGGAGAGATATTATGAACGGAGAAATAATTGCATTTATCCTTTATTTCCTTGTTGTTCTCGGAATAGGTATTTTCTTCTTCCTTAAATCCAAGAACGCAGGAGAAAAGGAATACTTCCTCGGCGGACGCAGTATGGGTCCGTGGGTTACAGCCCTTTCGGCTCAGGCTTCCGATATGTCGGCATGGCTTTTAATGGGTCTGCCCGGTAGCATTTTGGCTTTCGGCTTCGGTGAGGTCTGGATTGGTATCGGCCTTGCGCTCGGTACTGCTGCTAACTGGATTTTCGTTGCTAAGCGCCTTCGCAGATTTTCTGCTGCTGCAAACGATTCCATTACCCTCCCACAGTATCTTTCAAACCGCTTCGGTAGCGGACACAAGGCTTTGCAGATTGTTTCTGCACTTATTTTCCTTGTTTGCTTCACGGTCTACGTTGCATCCTCTTTTGTTGCAGGTACCGGCGTTTTCACAAGCGTTTTTCCCTCTCTTGATAAGGGTACTGCTATGCTCATTTTTGCCGCTATCATTCTCATTTACACCTTCCTCGGTGGCTTTAAGGCTGTTTGCTGGACCGACTTCTTCCAGGGGCTCTTAATGCTTGTTGCCGTTCTTGCTGTACCTATTATCGCCTCTACCTCGGGTGACGCTAACCCCGACTTCTTAAAAGAGGTTTATACATACGGTGAGGGCGCAAAAACCGTACAATGTGCTTTTGTCGGCACACCCTTTGAGGCAACCTGGCAAGATATCGTTTCGGGGCTTGCCTGGGGTCTCGGATATTTTGGTATGCCACATATTTTAGTCAGATTTATGTCAATCAAAAAAGCAAAGGATATAAACAAAGCTGCCGCCATTGCTATTATCTGGGTTGTTCTTGCTCTTGGTGCCGTTATTATTCTTGCTATACTTGGCAGAATGATCGTTGGACCCGAGCTTATAGAGAGCGGAAGCCAGTCACTTGTCTTTGTTAAGATGGCACAAAAATACTTCTCGCCCTTTATTGCAGGAATTCTTATGGCGGCAATTATTGCAGCTTCTATGTCTACTGCAGACAGCCAGCTGCTTGTTGCTTCCTCATCCTTCACAAGTGACCTTTACAAACCCACAATCCGTAAGAACGCTTCAGACAAAGAGGCTCTTTGGGTTGGCAGAGTCGTCGTTCTTGTTGTTGCTATTATCGCTTACTTTATAGCATCCAGTAAATCAGAAGGTGCACAGGCTATTATGGACCTTGTTGAGAATGCGTGGGCAGGCTTCGGTTCTTCTTTCGGACCGGTAGTTATCCTCTCGGTATTCTGGAAGCGCCTTACCTATAAGGGTGCATTAGCCGGTGTTGTTGGCGGTGCAGTGGCAGACGTTGCATGGCTTGCAGGCGGACTTTCGGCTTCTACAGGAGTTTATGAGCTTGTTCCCGGATTTATCGTTGGTCTAATTGCCGCAGTTGTTGTAACACTTATTGATAAAAAGCCCTCGGATGAAGCTATCGCAGTATTTGAAGCTGCAACAGCTCCAGAAGAAGAATAACAAAAAAGACCGCTCAACGCGGTCTTTTTTTAATGTAGAATTAACCTGCCTGCGACGTATTATATATTAGTTTCGCTTTGCGAAACACCGAATTTATTCATTATTCATTATTAACTATTCATTAAAAAAGCTGAAGGGTACGTTCCGTTATCACTTCAGCTTTTTGTATTTCTCCCTCGTTGCCATACCACCACGGATATGGCGGTCCTGTTTATTCTTTTCAAGAACGGCCTTTACCTGTCCGTAAAGCACGGGATCCTCTCTGCGAAGCCGTTCTGTTACATCCTTATGTACCGTTGATTTTGATATTTTAAAAACTTTTGCGGCGGCGCGTACCGTTGCACCCGATTCTACTATATACTCCCCCAGCTCGATAGCTCTTGTGTCTGTTGCTCTCATACTATCAACTCCTGTTTTTACTAATATGAAAGCTTATTAGAAAATATGTCCTTCTTTGTCCTTTTTTTGGTGTTTTTTATCCTCATCTCTCCTTGTTTTTTCTGTTCTGTTTTCTGTCGTTCGGGAGGATATTTTTTAACCCTATAATATATTATATATTATATATATTTATTAATATTTTACATTGAAAAATGTTAATAAGTGTGATATAATCAAAATTAGTGAAAAATAGGGTTGTTATATCTTAAAAATAGTTAAATGTAAAAATAAAGGAGAGTACAAATGGATATTAATTCTTTAAACGATATTTGGGAAGCTATAAGCGCAATGTTGCTCGAAAAAATGAACAGAATTTCTTTTGATGTTTGGTTTAAAGATTTACATCTTGTTGAGATACGTGACGGTCAAATGGTTTTTAGTATATATTCCGGATATAAGAAAAAAATTATTGAATCTAATTATATGCCGGTTTTTAAACCCATCATCCGCGAGATAATGGGAATTGATATGGAAATAAGCATTGTTGCTGAGGACGAAAACGGTCAGATTGTTCAGAACGAAAAGGCTTCGCCCGATTCTTCATATGAGGACAGTCTTACCTTTGATAATTTCATAGTTGGCTCTTGTAATCGTTTTGCCCATGCAGCCGCTATGGCAGTTGCAGATAATCGCAATATTATATACAACCCGCTTGTTATATATGGTCAGTCCGGTGTTGGAAAGACACACCTAATGCTTGCAATACGAAATCAGATTAAGAAAAAATATCCTGAAAAAAGAATTGAATATATACGTTGTGAAGAGCTTATTAATGAATTCATTAGTTCAGTACATAACGGTCGCGCTGAAGAGTTCCGTAATATTTATAGAAATCTTGACGTTTTGCTTATAGACGATATTCAATTTATTGCAGGAAAGGAACAGACACAGGAAGAATTTTTTAATACCTTTAATTCCCTATATCAAAATAATAAGCAAATAGTTGTTACTATGGACCGTCCTCCAAAGGAAATAAAGACCTTGGATGATAGAATCAGAAATCGACTTGAAATGGGTCTTTTCTCTGATATTAGTCTTCCCGATTATGAAACCCGAGTTGGTATTATACGTAAAAAAGCGGAATCTCTCGGCATTACTATTGAAGAATCAATAGTCCACTTTGTTGCCGAACACATAAAGGTAAACACACGTCAGCTTGAGGGAGTTGTAAAAAAAATACAAGCCCATATTCAAATGAATATTGAACCTACTCTATCAGTTGTTCAGGGTATCGTAAAAGAGGTTGTTTCTGACCTTGCTCCAGAACCTATAAAAATAGATAAGATTATTTCAGAGGTTGCGCGTACTTATGATGTTTCCGAAAATGAGATTCTTTCGCGTCATAAGACTGCGGAGGTGGCTAAAGCCCGTCAAATAGCAATGTATATTGCAAGAGAGACAACAGAGCTTTCATATAAAGCTATTGGTGAGTCTTTTGGAAGAGACCATACTACTGCTCTGTTTTCGGTAAATAAGATTGAAGAGCTTATAAAAATATCTCCATATGACAAAGAACTTATTGAAGATATGATAAAAAACTTAAAAAATGAAAACTAATAAAAAATATTTATACAAGATATAAACCTTAATTAACAATCTAGTTTTAAACAACTCTGTTAATAAGTAAAAAATATTAAAGTTATTAAGTTTTTATCCAAATTTATATTAAGTGATTAAAATAGGCTTGTCTTCTGCTTTAAAAACACTTTTTAACAATTTTCACACAACATAATACTACTGTTATTAATTATTTATTTTAATTATTAAAAAAATGCAAATGAAGGAGTTTTTCTTATGCGTTTTACTACTGAAAGATCAGCACTTCTTGATGCTGTACAAAATTTATCAAGAATAGTTACTAAAACAAGTCTTCCCGTTCTTGAAGGTATACTTATTTCTGCTGAAAAGGGTAAGCTTACACTTATAAGCTACAATTTAGAAATAAGTATGAAAAAAGAAATCTATGCAAACTGTGATGTTGAAGGCGATGTTGTTATCAGCGCTCGCCTGCTTGCTGAAATTTTAAGAAAGTCCGACGGTTTAGATGTTACTGTTGAGGTTGACGACCGCCTTATGTGTCATATCAGCAGTGGTAACGCAGTTTTTGATATTATGGGTATGAAAGCTGATGATTTTCCTGAGATACCGTCAGTTCCCGAAACAGAAAAAATTAATATTTCAGGAAGCCTTTTAAAAGATATGGTTAAAGGAACTCTTTTTGCAGTTGCTCAAAACGAAGGTTCTCGTCCCATTCTTACAGGTCTTAATATCAGAATAGATAACGGAGTAGCTAGATTTGTAGGAATAGATGGAAGAAGAATTGCAATTAGAAAAGAAAATCTTACAACTTCCGGTGACTTCAATTTTGTAATTTCCAGTAAAGCAATTGGCGAAGCTGTAAAAATAATAACCGATGATGAAAATATTGTTGAAATTTTTGTTTCAAAGAAGCTTGCTTCCTTTAATATTGAAGGATATACAATGGTATCTCGTTTACTTGAAGGAGAATTTTTGAATTTTGAAAGAGCTCTTCCAAAAGAACATCTTCAGCAAATAACCGTTAAAACAAGAGATATCATAGATATTATTGAAAGAATTTCACTTGTTGTGAGTGATAAGTTTACAACACCAATCCGTTGCAAAATAGAAAAAAATGTTTCTACATTCACATGTATATCTTCAGTCGGTCGTGCTTTTGATAAATATGAAACAGAGCTTTCGGGTGAAGAATTTGAAATAGGTATAAATTCTCAATATCTTATTGAGGCACTTCGTGCTTGCGAAACTGATGAGGTTGTAATGAAATTTAAGGGAAGCAAGGAAGGCTTCGTAATAGAGCCTATAAGCGGAGACAGCTTCATTTATATGATAATGCCTATGATGCTGAAATAGAAAGATTTTTAACCTTTCTAAATTAAAAATGAATAAAGAAAAATGAATAATTAATGTGTTTTGAGAAGCGAAACGATATATAATGCGCCGCAGGCACCGAAATTATTCATTATTAATAATTCACTATTCATTAAAGAATAGAGGTAATTTAATGAATTATAAAAAGATAACGATAAAGGAAGACTTTATACGACTTGATTCAGCTTTAAAACTTGCAGGTCTTGTATCAACGGGCGGACACGCCAAGGTTGTTATACAAGGTGGAGAGGTCAGAGTAAACGATACAGTTTGTACTATGAGAGGAAAAAAGCTTCATAACGGCGATGTAGTTGTATACGAAGGAGAAGGTCTTATAATCGAATAATGATTGTAAAAAAAATTAGTTTCAAAAACTTTCGAAATCTTGCTGAGGGTGAAATTATACCTTGTGAAAATGTAAATATTATCTGCGGAGAAAATGCTCAGGGAAAAACAAATATTACCGAGGCATTATGGCTTTTTACGGGAGCTAAAAGCTTTCGCGGCGCAAAGGATAGTGAAATGATATCTTTTGGATTTTCCAATGCAAAGCTATCAATGGATTTTATAAGCGGTGGGATTGAAAGAAATGCCGAAATTTCTATAAATGTTAGGCGCTCAGCTTATCTTGACGGGAAAAAACTAAGAAACGCTGCCTCTCTTGCGGGAAATCTTTGCGCTATAGTTTTTTCACCGTCCGATTTAGAGGTTGTAAAAAACGGTCCTTCTCTTCGCAGAAGATTTTTAGACATAGCCATAGGTCAACTATATCCTCAGTATATTGATGTTTTACGTGATTATACAAGAGCCGTTACTCAAAGAAACACCCTGCTTAAAGAAAGTGAAGGCTCTCCCGATATTGCTATGCTAGATGTATTTGAAAAAGAAATTTCTCAAAATGGCTCAAAAATAATCGAGTACAGAACAGAGTACTGTAAAAATCTTACCCCTCACTTAAGTGAAATTTATTCAGGCCTTTCAGGAAAAAGAGAAGATTTAGAGGCCAAATATATTCCTATCTGCAGTTCCAAAAATCTTGCAGAAGAACTAATAAAGGCAAGAAAAAGGGATTTATATTCAGGAGTAACATCAGTTGGGCCCCACAGAGATGATCTTGATTTTAGGATAAATTCGGTTTCTGCCCGCACTTTTGGCAGTCAGGGCCAGCAAAGAAGCGTTGCGATAGCTTTAAAGCTTGCAGAAGCGAAAACCTTAAAGGAAATTATAGGAGAAGAACCTGTAGCAATACTGGACGATATTATGAGCGAGCTTGATCCCGGCCGTCAGAACTACATCTTAAATAACATAACTGAACGTCAGGTCTTTATAACCTGTTGTGATCCATCAAACATTAAAAATCTTGCAAAGGGTAAGATTTTTACAGTGTCGGCAGGAAGAGTAAAAACAACGTAGTTGTTTTAAATTAATAATTAAAAATGAATAATGAATAATTTCGGTGTTTCGCGTTGCGAAACGATATATTGTCGGCAGAGCCGACACCTTAATTATTCATTATTAACTATTAACTATTAATTATTCATTAAATAATTTGCGGAGAAAATTATGTATTTGCATTTAGGCGAGCAAAAGGTTGTAAAAAAACGCGATATCATCGGAATTTTTGATATGGATACCGCAACAGTTATGAAAGATACTCGCAAATTTCTAAATCTTGCAGAAAAAAACGGCGAGGCGGTCACTTTATCCTATGAATTGCCTAAATCTTTTACCGTATGCAAAAATCGAAAAACTGCAAAAAAAACGGTATATATTTCACAAATAACCCCTGCAACGCTTTTAAAACGAAGCGATGATAAGTTTTAACTAAAAACTCAAAATTTCAAGGAGAAAAAAATGAGCAACGAAATCGAGAAAACCACCATTGTCACCGAGAGTTACGACGAAAACTCTATTCAGGTCTTAGAGGGACTTGAGGCGGTAAGAAAGCGCCCCGGTATGTACATAGGTTCTACGGGCGAACGCGGACTTCACCATCTTGTATATGAAATCGTAGATAACTCAATTGATGAGGCACTTGCCGGTTATTGCGATAGAATTACAGTCGAAATACTTGATGACGGTATTATCAGAGTCACCGACAACGGAAGAGGTATCCCCGTAGGTATTAATCCGCAAAAGGGAATTCCGACCGTTACGGTTGTATTTACTATTCTCCACGCGGGCGGAAAATTCGGCGGAAGCGGATACAAGGTTTCGGGAGGTCTTCACGGCGTTGGCGCATCGGTTGTTAATGCCCTCTCAAGCTGGCTTGAGGTAGAAGTCAAGGACGGCACCAACATATATAAACAAAGATATGAAAAGGGTAATATCATAACCGACCTTGAGATTATAGGAAAAAGCGAAGAAACAGGAACAACCGTCACCTTCAAGCCTGACCCGACTATTTTTACAGATACAACCACCTATGATTACGATATTCTTTTAAACAGACTGCGTGAACAGGCTTTTCTTAACGCAGGTATACGTATTATTCTGGAAGACAAGAGGACCGATGTTTTTGAGCCTAAAACAGACGACCTTTGCTATGAGGGCGGTATTAAGGAATATGTAGAGTATCTTCGTCAGGGAATTAAAAAAGACCCTATCTCTGATATTATCTATCTTTCGGGAACAAAGGGTGATTCTACAGCTGAGATAGCTCTTATGTGGTCGACCGCGTATGACAATAAGATTATGTCCTTTGCAAATACACTGCATACCGTTGACGGCGGTACCCATGAGCAGGCTTTCCGTCAGACGGTAGCACGTGTTGTAAACAAGTATGCTCACGATTTCAAGAAGCTCAAGGTCGACTCCGATAACCTTAAGGGCGAGGATATTATGGAAGGACTTATCGCCGTTGTATCGGTTAAACTTGCCGACGCTCAGTTTGAGTCACAGACCAAGGCAAAGCTCGGTAACACCTCTATCGGTCAGATGGTGCGCGAGCTTATCAACGACCAGCTTTACAGATATTTAGAAGAGCACCCTGCAGATGCAAAGATAGTTATTGATAAGGCTATTGCGGCATCGAATGCCAGAGAAGCGGCGCAGAAGGCTCGAGACGCTTCCCGTAACAAATCGGGCATCGGCGGCAAGACAAGAATGCCCGAAAAGCTGACCGACTGTATCAGCGATGACCCGACAAAGACCGAAATATTCATCGTCGAGGGAGACAGTGCGGGCGGCTCTGCAGTTGAGGGCAGAAATTCTACCTATCAGGCTATTCTTCCTCTTTGGGGTAAGATGCTGAATGTTGAAAAGGCGCGCGACGACAAGGTTTACGGAAACGATAAGCTGACCCCTGTTATCGTGGCGCTCGGCACGGGAATCGGTGAGAATTTCGATATCAATAAGCTTCGTTACGATAAAATTGTTATTATGGCTGATGCCGACGTAGACGGAAGCCATATCAGAACACTTCTTCTCACCTTCTTCTTCCGCTATATGCCCGAGCTTATCGAGACGGGACATATCTATCTTGCACAGCCTCCTCTTTACAGAGTTTCAAAGGGCAAACAGCACTTTGACGCCTTTACTGATGAGGAAAAGGCAGAATATATTGAGCGTCTCGGCGGAACTGCCGATGTTCAGCGTTATAAGGGTCTCGGTGAGATGGACCCCGATCAGCTTTGGGAGACCACCCTTGACCCCGAAAGAAGAACATTCCTTCGCGTTACTATGAGTGACGCGGCGCTTGCAGATGCAACCTTTACAATGCTTATGGGCGAAGAGGTAGAACCCAGAAAGCAATTTATTGAAGAAAACGCGGTATTTGCTACCGACCTCGACATTTAAAGAAAGGAGAGAGTAAATAATGGCTAAACAGGAAAAGGTCTATTGGCCCGAAAGTGAAGAGACTAATATAGTCCCTGTGGAAATTGTCGACGAAGTCAAGGGTAGTATGCTTCAGTACGGTATGAGCGTACTTGTAGGACGTGCTCTCCCCGATGTTCGTGACGGACTCAAGCCCGTTCACAGAAGAATTCTTTATACAATGTACGAAAACGGACTTACCCCCGACAAGGCGTATCGTAAGTGCGCCGATACGGTCGGTGCGGTGCTCGGACGTTACCATCCTCACGGCGACTCCTCTGTTTATGACGCAATGGTACGTATGGCGCAGGACTTCTCCCTTCGCTATCCCCTTATAGACGGACACGGAAACTTCGGTAATATCGACGGATACCCCGCCGCTGCATACCGTTATACCGAGTCCAAGATGAACAGACTCTCTCTTCATATGCTCGACGATATCGACAAGGATACCGTTGATTTTACACCTAACTATGACGACCGACTCAAAGAGCCTACCGTTCTCCCGGTTCGCTTCCCGCAACTGCTTGTAAACGGCTCTTCGGGTATCGCTTTCGGTATGGCAACCGAAATTCCGCCTCACAACCTCGGCGAGGTTATTGACGGTATGTGTTGCCTTATTGATAACCCCGAGGCAGAGCTTTCCGACCTTTGCGAGTATATTAAGGGTCCTGACTTCCCGACGGGCGGCATCATTATGGGCAGAGCAGGTATCCGCGCGGCTTACGCTACGGGTAAGGGTAAGATAATCGTTCGTGGTAAGGCTGAAATTGAAGAGACCCGTAACGGAAAATTCCGTATTGTTATTACCGAGATTCCCTACAAGGTCAGAAAGAAAGACCTCGTTAAGAAAATATACGACCTCGCCGCTGAAAAGAGGGTCGAGGGCATTGACGATGTTGTTGACTACTCTTCAAAGCGTGATGGCGGTATCAGAATAGTGGTTGACATAAAGCGTGACGCTAATCCGCAGGTCGTTCTTAACAAGCTCTATTCATATACCGAGCTTCAGACTACCTTCGGCGCAAACCTTATAGCAATCGTAAACGGCAAGCCGCAGGTGCTGACGCTCAAGGATATGCTTCAGAACTGCATCGATTTCCAATGTGAGATTATCGAGCGCAGAACAGCCTTTGATATGAGAAAGGCGCAGGAGCGCGCACATATCTTAGAGGCTCTTAATACAGCTATCGACTTTATTGATGAGGTTATCAATATCATCCGCACTTCTAAGACCATTCCCGAGTCGAAAGAGCGTCTCGCCGAGCGTTTTGGCTTTGACGATGTTCAGACCACCGCTATTGTTCAGATGCAGCTCGGTAAGCTTGCAGGAATGGAAAAACAGAAGATAGAGGATGAACTGAAAGAGAAATATGCCTTTATTAAGGAGTGTCAGGAGATTCTTGGCTCTCACGCTCGCGTTCTTGATATCGTTAAGACCGAGGCGCTTAACCTCCGAGACAAATATTCAGACGACAGAAGAACTGAGATTTCAGCCGTTTCTGGCGAGGTCGATATAGAAGACCTTATCCCTGAGGAAGAGTGCGTAATCACAAAGACTACGGGCGGCTACATTAAGAGACTCCCTGCCGACACCTATTCTGTTCAGAACAGAGGCGGTAAGGGTATCAAGGGAATGACCACCCGTGAGGACGACTTTGTTGAGTCGATGTTCGTCTGCTCGTCGCACGACTATATTATGATGTTCACTAACCTCGGAAGAGTCTACAGACTCAAGGCATATGAGATTCCTGAGGGCACCCGTACCTCAAAGGGTATGAATGTGGTTAACATAATACCGCTTATGCCCGATGAAAAGGTCACAAAGATACTCGCCTGCCCCGAGCTTGACAACGAACAGTTTATTGTTATGGGTACGAAAGACGGCGTTATCAAGCGCACCTCAATGGAGGCATTTAAGAATACAAGAAAGACGGGTATTATTGCACTCGAGCTTGATGAGGGCGACGAGCTTCGCTTTGTAGCTTTGACAGAGGGTAAATCTTCCCTGCTTGTCGCTACAAAGAAGGGTTATGCTATCCGCTTTGACGAAAACGATGTCCGTCCGATGGGACGTACTGCGCGCGGTGTTAGGGCTATTAAGCTTCGCGACGGTGACGAGGTCGTGTCAATGGCGGCTTGTGATGAAGAAACGGTTCTTCTCACTGTTACCGAGACCGGCTACGGCAGAAGAACATTCATCTCAGACCATAGACTTCAGTCCCGCGGCGGTAAGGGTATCACCAACTACAGATGTGAAAAGTACGGCGATGTTTGTGCTGTTGTTGCGGTCAGCGAGGTTGAGGATGTTATTATGATATCGACCGACGGCATCATAATCCGAATTGCTGCCGATACTATCAGTATGTTTAACCGCCCGTCAAAGGGTGTCCGCATTATGAAGTTCGGTCAGAACCCCGATGCACGCGTTTTATCGGTTGCTACTGCAGCGCATAATGAAGAAGAGGTCACCGATGTTCCCGATGCTCCAGATGCAGATGCTACAGAGGCGCCTAGCGACGAGCCTGAGGAAAAGGCAGACGAATAATAAATTTTCGGAGCTGCAGTAATGCGGCTCCGAATTTCCTATACGAAAAACGAGAAAAAGAGAGAAAAACGGCAAAATCTCGAGAAAATCGGAGGAAATCTCTTGTATAATCACAATTTCACCACTGACCCGTCAGAGGTTATAAGGAAAAACGAAGAAAAAAAGAAGATTCGATGTACCGGCAAATTTATAGGCCTTGCAATGCTTATAATGGTTGCCATATCGTTCCTATGGAGTTCAATCTATGTTAATTTTATGGCTTCCCTCGGTATTGATGCTAATACCGCGGTCAAATGGTTAAACGAGCCGGCTATTTTACAGATTGCAAATCAAGTGCTTTCTATCTTTATATTCACACTGCCGTTTCTTGTAATACTTTCAGGCGACGGACAAAAGCTATATGAGATAGTATCTTTTCAAAAACCAAAAAAAGAATTTTTATTACCCATCATTTTGATAAGTATCGGCTTTTGCAGTTTTGCAAATATAGCTGGATCTGTAATTATTAACTTACTGTACGCATTCGGCGTTAATGTCCCCAATCCGATGCCCGAGAGCCCCGAGGGTGTTTTTGGAATTATACTGACTTTTGTCGGGTCGTTTGTTGTTCCTCCGTTAGTAGAAGAATTTGCGATGCGCGGGCTTGTTATGGGAAGTCTTAGAAAATACGGGGACGGACTAGCCATAATTATCTCTGCGTTGTTCTTCGGACTAATGCATGGAAATATGATGCAAATACCCTTTGCTTTTATAGTCGGCATTGCGCTTGGCTTCGCGGTAATAAAGACGGGCTCCATCTGGACAGGAATTATTATTCACGCGATAAACAACGGAATGGCTTCACTTATAAGTCTCGCTACAGAAGAAATGTCGCTCGGAATGCAGAACGCAATAACACTTCTATATTTTATAGCTTGCTTGCTTTGTGCCTTTGTCGGAGTTATCCTTCTTAAAGGGCGTTCACGCGAGGCGCTGGAGCTTAAAAAATCAGATATGCGACTTACACCAACAAAAAGAGCAAAAATATTTTTTACAAGCCCACTCATAATTGTATATTTTGTTTTTGCGGCAATACAGGTTCTTTTGAGCCTTGGCTGATGTTTCACGTGAAACAGAGGTGCTTTATGGATAAAAGGTTCATGAATGAGGCGCTACGCCTCGCAAAGACCGCCGCAGAAGGTTCGGACGTACCTGTCGGTGCGGTGGTAGTTAAAAACGGAGAGATAATCGGCAGAGGCTATAATCTGCGCGAGCAGACGTGTGATGCGACCGCTCATGCAGAGGTCGTAGCCATAAGAGAAGCCTGCAAAACGCTGTCTGCCTGGCGGCTTGATGACTGCGAGTTGTATGTTACTTTAGAGCCCTGCCCTATGTGCGCGGGGGCAATTATAAATTCAAGAATAAAAACGGTAGTGTTCGGTGCCTTTGATAAAAAAGCAGGATCGGCATCTGCCGAATCGATTATCGATTTATTTTCTCTCGGATATAATCACAAGCCTGAGGTTTATTGTGGGATTTGTGAAGAAGAGTGTGCGGAGCTTCTTGTAAACTTTTTCGAGGATAAACGGTGATATAATGAAAAAGATATCAAAAATGAACGAAGCCTGTTGGCTTATGGGAAATCTGCTTTGCGCGTTGAGCATCGCCCTTTGCACAAAGTCAGGCTTCGGACTTTCTATGATAGCTGCTCCGCCCTACATATTTAATCAGTTTTTAATCAACATTTCGCCTTTCTTTACACAAGGAACCTGCGAATATATTTTTCAAGCCGCTTTGCTTCTAATAATGTGTCTGATGATAAGACGGTTTAAATGGAAATATCTTCTATCATTTGTTTCTGCCTTCATATTCGGTAATTTGGTCGATTTTTCACTATGGATATTCGGTGGTCAAGCTGTTTTTGAAGATATGGCGATGAGAATTATCGCATTTGCACTCAGTGAGATTGTTACCGCCCTTGCTATAGCATGCTACTTCAGAACAGATTTACCGCTATGTATATACGAGCTGTTTGTAAAAGCAGTATCACAAAGATTTTCTCTTCAAACAGACAAGGTTAAGCCGTTTTTCGATCTCGGTATGTTTATTTTGTCGGTAGTTGCATCACTGCTTTTGCTTAGAAAGTTTGTTGGAATCGGCGTCGGCACCATTATAATAACTATTGTAAATGCGCCGTTGATAAAACTCTGGGGCAAAGTTCTAGATAAGGTGTTTACATATGAGCCGTGTTTCCCGAAATTAGTAAAAGCATTGAATTGATAAAACGACCTGCCATATTCGGCAGGTCGTTTGTTTCACGTGAAACATTGGATAGTATATAATATAGTTGGCTTCGTCTGCATATAATTATGTGCAAGGACGGAGGATTCGGTATGGGTAAAGGAAAGGTTATATTTATTAAAAATGCAATGCTTATGACGGCGACGAGTCTGATATTGAGGCTTGTTGGTATGGTGTTTAGGGTCTGGCTCGCGGCAGTGGTCGGCGCCGAAGGAATGGGACTATATCAGCAGATATTCTCAATCTACGCCTTTGTTTCAGTGTTTGCGTCGTCGGGTGTAGGCCTTGCAGTAACGCGGCTTATAAGTGAAGAATTAACCTTGGGACAACGCCACGGTGTTGATATGATAATTGGACGAAGCATACTGTTGACCCTTGCAGTAGCTATATTGTCCGGCATTTGTGTATTTTTTGGAGCGGAACCTATATCGGTTTACATAATGTCGGATACAAGAGCAATATCCTCATTGAAAATAATGACCGCTTCCCTGCCGTTTATGGGAGTTTCGGCAGTGCTTAAAGGCTATTTTTTCGCACGCAAAAAAGCCTTTCCGAATTCATCCTCTCAACTTCTTGAACAGGCGGTCAGAATAGGCTTTATATTAAGCGTACTCCGTACAGTTACGGGGGTCGAAAAAGGGTGTGCCGCCGTATTAACGGGTGACGCATTAGCGGAATTCTCCTCCTGCGTATATCTTTTAATACTCTACGCTTTTGACCGAAAAAAACTTTCAACCCTTTCGGGCAGAGAACGACCTCAATATCGGATATTAAAAACCCTTACAAGGATAGTTTCTCCTATTGCGGGCGGCAAGTATTTAAATTCATTTCTTAGAACTGTTGAGAACATTTTAGTTCCCGCAAATCTTGTAAAATCGGGTCTTGCGCGAGATGCGGCGCTCTCGGGATTTGGTATGATAAAAGGCATGGCACTTCCCCTCTTGCTCTTCCCTGCGGGCCTTTTATCCTCTGTAACAAGTCTTTTAGTCCCCGAAATAAGCGAGGCTGCGGCTGCGGGTCACAAGGGACGTATACGCTACGCTGCCGAAAAAAGTATAACTATTACCTTTGTTTCTTCAATACCCTTTGCAGTTCTTTTCTTCTTTGCCGCAGAGCCTCTATCGACCCTCATATATGGCGAGGCAGGGGTTGCCGATATGGTCCGTGCACTCGCGCCACTGGTGCCGCTTATGTATATAGATTCGGTGTCGGACGCTCTTCTTAAAGCCCTCGATAAACAGATGGCAACCTTCAGCCACGCAATATTCGATTCACTTGGCAGAATAGCCGCTATACTCGCATTTTTGCCGCTGTTCGGAATGACGGGCTTTATAATGATAATGTACGCAAGCAATATATTCACATCCTTGCTTAATCTGTTTAAGCTGCTGAAGGTTACTGGAGCTAAAATAAGCTTAACAAAGCACCTGCTTTTACCCATATCGGCAGCGCTTATCGGAGCGTTGATTTCGGACTGCACGGTTTCATTATGGGACGTCTCAGGACTGGTTTACATAATATCTGTTTTTGCCGGTATTTTTCTTGCATACGCTCCCCTTCTGCGAGCTGTCGGATTCTTGCCGAGGATTAAACAAAAAAATGTATAAAAAAGCCGAAGGAGAGCTCCTTCGGCTTTTTAAATTACATAAATTTCTTCCAGGTTGAAGGTGAGAATAAGATTAAGATGGGAAAGAGCTCAAGTCTGCCCGCAAGCATATTAAAGGAAAGAATCAGCTTTGAGGCGTCGGTCATCCAGCCGAAATTAGAGGCAGGACCGACAGATCCGAGACCGGGTCCGATATTATTGAGACATGCGGTAACCGAGGTGAAGCCTGAAATAAGGTCACAGGATTCGATACCAATAATTGCAAGGGTGCTAAGTGTAAAAATACCTATATAGACGATAAGGAAAGAGGTGGTGCCGCGGATGGTTTCGTGGTCCACTGTCTTGCCCTCGAACTTAACCGTCTTGACCAGTCGCGGATTGAGGATGTATTTTATCTCTCTAGCGGCATTTTTTGCGAGAAGTATTATTCTCGATACCTTAATACCTCCGCCGGTACAGCCTGCAGAAGCGCCGATAAACATCAAAAGCACTAAAACAGCGTGGGTTATGGGCGGCCAGATGTTAAAATCGACCGTTGAAAAACCCGAGGTTGAAATAATAGAGGCTACCTGAAAGTATGACATACGGAAGGCTTCCTCGGCAGAGGCTCCCGACATCGCGGGGGTGTTGTAAAAGGAATAGACACTTACAGAGACAATGCAGACCGAGGTTGCAACTATAATAAGATATGTCCACAGCTCCTCACTTTTTATAGCCTTTAAAAACTGTCTTATGATAAGGAAATAGTAAACGTTAAAGTTAATTCCAAACATTATCATAAAGGTTGCTATAACATACTGACAGTATGGAGAATAAGAGGCAATAGAATCGTTTTTTATTCCAAAGCCGCCTGTTCCTGCCGTGCCGAAGGTGTGGCAGAGCGCATCAAAGAGAGGCATACCGCCTGCAAGCAGAAAAACAACAAGTAAAAGGGTAAGAATAAGATATATTCCGTACATTATGCGTGAAGTGACAGCAATTCTCGGTACGACCTTGCCAACAGTGGGCCCCGGAGTTTCAGCTCGCATAAGATGCATAAAACGCGCACTCTTTGAATCGGAGCTCGGCATCACGGCGAGGACAAAAACAAGTATTCCCATACCGCCGATCCAATGGGTAAAGCTTCTCCAGAAGAGTAGCCCCCGACTCATACTCTCGATATCGGAGAGGATAGAAGAACCGGTTGTGGTAAAGCCCGAGACGGTTTCGAAAAACGCATCAATAAAGGAGGGTATCTGACCGCTGATGAAGAACGGGAAGGCGCCGAAAAAGGACATCGCAATCCACGAAAGTCCGACACAGACAAAGCCGTCGCGGGCGCGCATAGCTCTGTTTTTGGGAGTTTTGAAGGTTAAAACCAGACTAATCCCCAAAAGAATGACCATTGGAATTATAAAGGGTGTCGGAGTTTCCCCATATATCACAGAGCAAAAGAGGGGGAGTATCATAAGCGCGGCTTCAACGGTCAGTATTCTGCCGAGCACAAATAAAACCATTCTGTAATTCATAAGCAGTTACCTTACAAAAGTATTTCGTTAAGGTCGGCAAAGCCCTGACCAGCTGTGATGACAATAACGCTGTCGCCCGACTCGATAACAGTATTACCGTCGGGGACAATAACCGTTTTTTTGCGACTTACACAGGCGATAATAACGTTCTTTTTCAGTTTGAGCTCGCGAAGCGGTTTTCCGCAAAGCTCGCAGGATTCTGCTGCGATAAATTCAGCCGCTTCGGCGCGTCCGTTAAGGATGCGGTAAAGTGTCTGAACACCAGAGCCTGCTGAATTGTTTACTGCACGGATATAGCGCAGTATAATGCTCGCGATAATATCATGAGGATAAACAACATTGCAATTCTTGGTAACTGCGGGCAGCATCTTTACGAGAGCGGGGCGGCTTACCTTGCAGATGGTCTTTCTAACTGAATTGTTTGCGGCGTACATTGAGATTATCATATTTTCCTCGTCCGTATCAGTGAGGGCGATGCTGGCATCAATATTCTCAAGACCGCATTCATCCAAAACGTCTGTATCGGTGCCATCCGCGCAGATTATCGATGCTCCGTCAAGGTTTGCTTCAAGCTCAGCAGCTCTTACGGGGTTGGATTCTATGATGCGTACTTTTTTACCCGCGTGGAGGAGATATTTTGCAAGATAATACGAGGTACGGCTACCGCCTATCATAAGGATGGACTTTATCTTTTTCTTTCTAAGACCCAGAGTATTGAAAATTCTTGCCAGCTCTATTTTCGGGGCGGTAAAGTGAACGATGTCGCCCGATTTTATGACAAAATTACCCGATGGAATAACCACCTCGTCGCCCCGCTGAACGGCGCAGATGAGCAGAGATGCGTGAATTGCCTTTTTAACATCGTAAAGAGCCATTCTGTTAAGAGGGCTATCGTCGTCAACGATTATTTCGGCAAGCTCAATCCTGCCCTTTGCAAAGGTCTCGACCTTGGAAGCCGCAGGGTACTCAATCATACGGGAGATCTCGTTTGCTGCCTCGAAATCGGGATTGATAACGAGATCAATACCGAGCTGATCGCGCATAAGGTCAACCTGTAGTGAATATTCAGGGTTGCGAACTCGTGCAACAGAGTGCTTGGCGCCCATCTTCTCTGCGACAAGACAACTCATAATATTAAGCTCATCTGAGCCTGTTACGGCGATGAAGACGTCACACTTATCAACGCCTGCCTCGCTCTGAACGGGGAAGGATGCACCGTTTCCGCAATAACCGATAACATCCTGATTATTTACTATAGATTCAATAAGCTTCGGCGCTGTGTCTATAACCGTTACATTGTGACCTTCCCCCGCAAGGAGTTCAGTAAGGGCTATACCGACTTTTCCGCCGCCCACAATAATTACATTCATACAAGAACCTCGCTTGTTTTTAATAGGTTATACACACTTATAATAACATATCGTACCCGTATTTACAAGAAGAAGGTAACGAAATTAACGTTTTGATTAAAAGTGATATATTGACCGCAATAATTATCGGTAAGTGCCCTGTATTTACCAGTCAAATAGCATTATCGCCTACAAGACCGGATCAAGAAAAATGCAAAGCTTGTTTTGTGTATCATTAGAGAAGCCGGGAAAAGACAAAAGGTCACCGCAGAGTTGCCGCTCCACAGTGACCAAGAGTTTAATATATATCGCAAGTATATTATTTCTATAATAAGACGATTTTCGTGCTGTCAACTCAATTTGGGCAAGTTCAATGTTAAGCAACGCTTTTAAGCAGACTGCAGTCAGTAGATTTTTTACTCGGTCATCATTTTTACATAATCTGTTATGACTTTGATGCAGTTTTCGGCGCCGAGCTTGCCGGAGTTTAAAGTGAGGTCGTAGTTTACAGGGTTGGTCCAATAATTACCGCCCGTATAATATTTATAATAATCGGCACGGTATTTATCAGTAGTGGAAATAAGCTCGTTGGCTTCTGCTTCGCTTATATCCATTTTATCCATAACGTTTTTAAGACATACCGCGCGCGGAGCTTCTATGTAAAAGCTGAAGACATTTTCCATATCTTGAAGTACATAATCGGCGCACTTCCCAACAATAACGCAAGACTCTTTTTCGGCAAGCTCGCGGATTATATTTGTTTGATGCTCAAAAAGAACATCGTTTGGCACAAAGTTTTCGCTCAGTGTATGCAAAAGAGAGTGCTTTACGATTTTTTCGTCAGCCTCTGCAAATTTTTGGCGATCAAGACCGCTTTTTTCTGCCGCTAAGGTGAGAATATCGTGCTCGTGACAAGGAATTCCAAGCCGATGTGCTAACTCACGAGCGATCTGCTTTCCGCCCGAGCCGAAGCCTCTTGCTATAGTTATAACAAATTTTTTACTCATATATACTCCCCCGAATTAGTTTTTTATGGTTATCTTTGCCCAATCGCCGTCATATTCAAATTGCAACGCCTTGCCGAAGTTCTTTTTATTCAGCGAGTTCAATACTGCCGTCTTGGCGGTATCGTTCCAGCCGATTATCTCAATGACTTTAAGGTTGGAGGATATTATGTAATCCGCAAGCTTTTCGGCATCGTTATTATATATATATCCCGTCTTAGAAAAATAGTAATATTCGGTAGAGTTGCAGATGGGCAATTTATAGTTAAACGGTTCTCCTGCAAGGATGTCGTTTGCAGCAAAGTTTTCCAAATCGTTATTTATTATATGGTCTTTGGAAATACCGGGATCGGTAAGGTTAAAATACTCGTGCCTGTAACCTTGTTCTCCATCATTCCAGGTGACGTCAAGATGATACCATTTACCATCCAGTAGGACAAGATTCCACATATGTGGCTGCAAACCTGCATAGCCTGTAACGGGGGTCGAGTTTATGCCGAATTCGTAAAGCAGAAGCTGCATAGCCCGAGTATACCCTTCGCAGACCGCATCGCCGTTTACAAGGGCGCCGTAAGCGGTGTAGGAAAGGGGAGTGGGGTTCTTGCTGTAGGACACCGTTTCACAAAGAATGTTATGAAGGCACAGTTCTATTTCATAAGGGTCGGTCGCAGTCACCTGATTTTTAATTTTGGCGACGGCGTCTTTAAGCTCCGGCTGCATACGGCTCTTATCTGTTTTTTTGACTGTGTATGTAGCGGTAAAGCTTTCGATATCCCCTGAAGCGTCGTTATTTGTATCGTTTACAAAAAGTATCGCCATTTGATTATTATGAGTCTCACCGATATACCATGCATAGGGAAGCCAGAATATCTCCGGATGGTCATTCCTGAGGGTTATTGCCGCAAGATAGACATCGCGTTCTGTGAGGTCGGCTGAGGAGCCGAGTTCTATATAGCCGTGAGGCATATCGTTAACCGCGGCAAGCATCTTTTCATATGCCTGCCTTTGGAAATTGCTCAGCCGCGCGTATCCGTAATAGTCTTGGTGTTGTATAGGAACAATGGTATTGTTGGGAGTGTCGGACGGGAGGCTTGGAGCTGAAGAGCTATTCGTTGTTGAAGAGGTGATATTACTGCTTGTTGGAGAGGTGGGTTTTGAAGAGGTTGTACCAGTGGAGTTGCCACCTGACGGTGTCGGTACAGAAGAGCTCTCTACAAAAGGCATGTCTACAGCAGAGGAAATCGTGTCTGCAACAGTGGGCGTGGAAGAAGCGCCGTCGCGAGACAGCGTGCAGGAAACAAGACCGATTGCCAGAAGTAACGCCAAAAGCAGAGCCGCTGTTCTTTTCATGTCCTCAACCCTTTTGTAAAATACAGTTGCTTGCCATATCCTGAATACGCGGTAACCAACCGTAACAGACAGGGTAGGCAAGATTATTCTCTGTTTCTTCAATTATAAACATAAAGTCGTCTGAGGACAACCCTATTTTTGCAATTTTTTCAAAAAAAGCGTTGGCAATTTTTTCTCTCTCGTTATAATCTGCTTTTTCGTTTAGTTTTTGACGGAGACCGGCCGATAAATAGCGGCGTTCGGAGTCTCCTTCGCGGAGGGTAATGCCCCCCACACGGTCACAAAAACGGCAGAGAAAATCCGAGTTAAGACTTACTGTATAGTTTATGTCGTAGCCGCTCATGAGCGCTTGACCCTCGGCGTGGTCGTTGTATATAAATATTTTAATTTTGGAAGCGTCAAAATCAAGGTGTATAAGAGCGCCTGAGCCGTCCTCATAAAGGCAAAGGAGGGTTGCGTTTTTGGTGTCGGAGTAGTAGTTTACGCCTGATACAGTGTCGCCTGCAGGCGTGGGGTCCGACTGAATTTCGGCAGGGAGAAGCAAAATTCCGCAAAGCAGAAAGGTTGCTGAGGAAATCATGACTGCGAGCAACACCGAAATGACCGTACTTTTCTTCATCGAAACTCTCCTTTTTTGCAAATTTATCCACAGATTATTTTGGTCAAAAATAAGATATCTATTCATTTGATTTTTATATAATTATGTGGTAGAATAACTAAATGGATAGCGAATAATGAATAATTTCGGTGCTCGTGGCGCATTATATACTGTTTCGCGTAGCGAAACACATTAATTATTCGCACTTCATTTTTAAGTTTTCCGCTCGTGGCGCAGTCGGGCTTTCGCAGCAGATTCCGATTCTGAAGAACGGGGGTTACGTCGGAGCAGTCAAAAAGGCGCGATAGCCTTTTTGAGCTGTGAAGTCTCGAGCACGGCGGATTATTTTGGGTACCGCACGCAGCGGTCAAAATAATGCCGGCACAGAGTATCCCTTCGATTTGAACGGAGTTCAAACAAGGGATTCTATATAAAGTAAATATATCCGCTCGTGGCGCAGTTGGATAACGCAGCAGATTCCGATTCTGAAGAACGGGGGTTCGAATCCCTTCGAGCGGGCCAAATAAAAAGAGAACCAGTCCGTAAGGATTGGTTCTCTTTTTAATTCTTATCTATTTACAAAGGGATTCGAACAAGGAGGGAGCGAAGCGGAAAAAAACAGTACGGTGTACTGTTTTCCCCGACGTGGGCAACGAGCGTTAGTGAGGCGATAGCGCACGATAGTGCGTGGAAAAATCCCTTCGAGCGGGCCAAGAAAAAGACGATTGCGAAAGCAATCGTCTTTTTCAGTTATATTCGCCTTTCGGCGAGTTATATTGCTTCGCAGTTATATTTGTCTTGCGACAAGTGTTATTCGCTTCGCGAGTTTTGGAGGCGAATATAATATCACTTTCACAAAGTGAAAATATCACTCTGTGCGAAAGCACAGAATATCACTAAATATGTAGGGATTCGAAGTAGGAGCGGTAGTGAATACTATGGTTTTACAATAAAAGATGTCCGATTTTTCGCGTTTTATGTGCACCATGTCCATATTTTTAACTTTATAATAATTCTTGTAAATCGATTTGCAATTTTTATTATAAAGGAGTATTATTAAAATGAGTTTTTTAAGTGAATTGTTTTCTGCAGGTGTATGGGGAAGAAAACCGCCAAGCGCACCTAAGTGGAACAAGTGGGTGCATAGAAATTTGAGCGATAATCATTGCATGGAGTGTTTAATGCTTGACGGCTGTTGGTTTTCACAGCAAAAGGCCCCCAAATGGCCACATCATACAACTTGTCATTGTATTTTGGAAGATATCCTTTGGGCAACGCGTTTCGGCGTACTGATAATTACCGCGGCTGACACCCATCTTATCAGCAATCTGCTGTTGGGTGAGAGAATAGTGACATCGCAAAAGGCGCATATTCTTTTTGCAGTTCTCCCAGATATCCATACTTACCCCCCCTGAAAAACAAAAAAGCGTGCAGCAGAGCCGCACGCGAAAAACGCACTGCTCAATTGCGCCACGCAACTTTGAACAAACCAAAAGGATGTCAAAAGAGAGCATGCGTTTTTACCGAGGTAAAAACACATCCTTTGATTTGTTCGATATTAAGTTACGTGGCAAGGTTATGATACCGTATTTTAAAGCAGAGGTCAAGATATCAAATAAGGAAAAGAAAAGCCGAGTTTGAAACTCGGATTTAAATTATTTAAATGATTATTTAAATGTAATAAAACGGTAAGCTTCGAGGGTTTTTATAAACTGTGCAAGTCTTTCGTAAAGCGGCTCAGCCTTTTCACCGAAATGGTCGTGAACGGCTTCGCCTATTTTCAAAACATCATTTTCTCCGTCTATCTGCTGCCAGACGAAGCTTCCGTTTTCGTCGAGGTGGATATATGACACACGCGGTCTTTTAAAGAGCTTTTGGGCGATTCGGTTGAAAGCGCCCTTATTCTCTATTTCCAGTGTCACCATACCTTTATCATCGACATTCCAGCCGATATCCTCGCGCCTCACGGGTGTTTTTTCAAGATAATTTTCAGATATCTTACTCTTCTTCATTTACCTTTTCTCTTTTCTTCCAGAGTGAGAATTTAAGCAGGGTAAGGACGATAATTGCAAAGAGGATGATTCCGCCGATGTCAGATACTATCTGAGGAATACCGAAGCGAGCCGAGAGGTTGAGCGCTTTATCTATTCCGAATATAGCGCAAAGGGCAAGCAGAATTCCCACAAGGCCCTCGCCGGCAATCATACCAGAGCAGAAGAGAACTCCGTCATTAACGATGGCTGTCTTTTCAGCTTCAGGCTTCTTCATTTTATCGAGAGCAAGGCGCACAAGTCCTCCGACCATAATACAAGCGTTAAGCTGTACCGGCAGATAAACGCCGATAGCGAAGGGGAGAACGGGAATTCCGATAATCTCAACAACAACTGCGATAAATGCACCGACAAATACAAGACCCCAAGGGAGATTTCCTTCCATAACACCCTCGGTGATTAGCTTCATAAGGGTTGCCTGAGGAGCAGCAAGCTCTTCTGTGCCGAAGTGCCAGGCGGAATCAAGCAGATAAAGCGTGCCGCCGATAGCAAGAGCCGCCGCTACAACGCCGACAATTTCGCCCATCTGTTGCTTTTTGGGTGTTGAGCCGAGGATAAAGCCTGTTTTAAGGTCCTGAGAGGTATCACCCGCTATAGCGGCAACAATGCAAATTATCGAGCCAATAGCGATAGCACTTGCCATTCCTGTAATACCTGTCATACCTGTTATTTTCAGGATAAGTGTTGCTATAAGAAGGGTCGCAATAGCCATACCTGAAACAGGATTGTTACTGCTTCCGACAAGGCCTACCATTCTGGAAGAAACGGTTGCGAAGAAGAAACCGAAAACAACGATAATGAATGCGCCTATAAGTGAAACGGGGATAGCGGGAATGAGCCAGATTAAAAGTGTGAGCACAACTATTGCGGCAAGGACAACAACTATGTTTAAATCCTGTGCGGTACGTTCGCCCGAGGCTTTGCCGCCACTTGCCATACTCTTCATGGCGCCGCCGAAGGTCTTGACGATAAGAGGCAAGGATTTTATAAGACTGATGATACCGCCTGCGGCAAGTGCGCCGGCACCGATATATCTTACATAGCTGCTCCAGATTCCCGCAGCGCCGCCATCTGCATACACGTCGGATACGACCTTGCCGAAGATTTCGGTATCGCCGCCGAAGAGAACGATCATCGGAATGATTACGAGCCAGGCAAGTACACCGCCCGCGAACATAAAGGAGGAAATACGGGCGCCGCAAATGTAGCCTACGCTCATTACTGCGGGGTAGATCTGTGTGCCGATAGCGCCTGCAAAGCCCTTGACGGCGACGGTTATCTCACCCGAGACAGCCTTTAATCCGTCGATAATAAACTTGAAGAGAGCCGCAAAGCCCATACCTGCGAAAACGGTTGAAGCGTTGGCTCCGCCCTTTTCGCCTGCAAGTAGAACCTCCGCACAGGCAGTGCCCTCGGGGTAGGGCAGAGTGCCGTGCTCTTTGACAATAAGTGCGTTACGAAGCGGCACCATAAAGAACACTCCGAGCAGACCACCGATGAGGGCGATGAGGGTTATTTCAACCATATCGGGCTTATCCATCTTGCCCTCAGATGCCCAAATGAAGAGGGCGGGCAGGGTGAAGATAGCGCCTGCGGCAAGGGATTCACCTGCCGAGCCGATAGTCTGAACTATATTCGATTCGAGAATCGAGTTTTTGCGCATAAGAACACGGATTACACCCATCGATATAACTGCAGCAGGAATGGATGCCGAGACGGTCATACCGACGCGAAGTCCGAGATAAGCGTTTGCTGCGCCGAAGATTACTGCAAGAAGTATACCCATGATAATTGAAGTAACAGTGATCTCAGGGGTCACCTTTTCCGCAGGAATATACGGCTTAAATTCTGTTTTCTTTTCCATAACTACTCCTTTATTTTAAACTTTTTAATATATCAAGTAGGATATTATACACTTTTTCAACAGAGGGGATAAAAAGACGCTCGTTTACGGTGTGAACATCATATAGCGCGGGACCGATGGATATGCAGTCGACACCCTCTATGGATGATGCAAAAACCGCACATTCAAGTCCTGCATGGATAGCCTCGATTTTAGGCGTTTCGCCTGTGTGATTTTTGTAAATCGTGGTGAAAGCATCGCGAAGAGGCGAAATTTCCTTATACTCCCACGGAGGATAGTGACCTGAAGCAGAATAAGAGAAGCCGAGGTCTTGACAGATAGCCGCAAGCTGTTCCTCTAAAGCGGTGAGAGAGTCGCTTTTGTTGCTTCTGAGTGTGTGGTGGAAGAGTATATTATCATCATCTGTCTTTAGAATACCCAAGTTAAGGGAAGTTTCTACAAGTGAGTCGATTTCTTCACTCATTTTCTGTACGCCGTCAGGAAGAAGCATCAGCGCGCGGATAATTTTATCCTTTATATCGTCGGCTAAGACCGAACATTCTTTTTCGCCTTGCGGCTTTATATCATAACAAAAATCGGGCTCGCGGCGGCGCATATCTTCAGAGATCGCCAACAAAAAGCCTTCTGCCGCGGCAATGAAGCGGTCGGGGTCGTTTGTGCAAACGAGAATATCGCTTCGAAGAGGTATCGCGTTGCCTTTATCACCGCCGACGATGCTGATAAGTCCAAAATCACACATATCTTTAATGTGATTTAAAAGGTTGCCCGCGAGTATATTGGCATTTGTTCTGCCTTTATTTATCTCAACACCCGAATGACCGCCCATAAGACCTTGAAGCGTTAGGCAAATTTCTGTACCAAAAACAGTTTTTCGGGTAAGCGGTACAGATATTTTAAAATCACTGCCGCCTGCGCACGAAACGATGACAGTGTCGTCCTCTTCGCTGTCGAGGTTTATCATTCTTTTACCCGAAAGCTTTGACATATCGAGCCGAGTGGCGCCAATCATACCTATTTCCTCATCGGTGGTGAAGACCGCTTCTATAGGCGGATGGGATATATCTGAGCTGTCGAGAATAGCGAGCATCATAGCTACTGCAATACCGTTATCTGCGCCGAGAGTAGTGCCGCGAGCTTTTACGTAGTCGCAGTCCTTATAGATATCAAGGCCCTCGTTTTCAAAATCAATATCACGTTCTGGCGTCTTCTGGCAGACTATGTCGAGGTGACCTTGCAAAATAACGGGATCAAGATCTTCGCATCCCTTTGTTGCAGACTTGTATATGATAACATTGTCTTCATCATCGCGGAAAAATCTGAGTCCGCGCTTCTTTGCGAAATCTACGCAATAATCCGCGATTTTACCCATATTCCCCGAGCCGCGGGGGATATGAGATATCTCCTCGAAAAAAGCAAAAACACTTTTCGGTTCTAAGTTTGTAAGTTTATTCATTTATTCTCCCAAAAAATACGGCAAGTCGGAAAGCGGCTTGCCGTAAAAGCAAAATCAAAATATCTATTTAATAATATCGCAGCCCATATATTTGCGAAGCGCTTCGGGAACGGTAACAGAGCCGTCAGCGTTCTGATAGTTTTCTAAGATTGCGGCAACCGTTCTGCCGACTGCTACACCCGAGCCGTTAAGGGTATGGACATACTGAGCCTTGTCCTTGGGGGTCTTTTTAAAGCGGATACCTCCGCGGCGCGCCTGATAGTCCTCAAAGTTTGAGCAGGAGGATATCTCAACATATCTGTTGTAAGAGGGCATCCAGACCTCGATGTCATAGGTCTTCGCAGAAGAGAAGCCAAGGTCACCCGAGCAGAGGCATACGACTCTGTAGGGAAGTCCAAGTCCTGCGAGAACTCTTTCGGCATCAGCGGTCAGCTTTTCAAGCTCATCATAAGAAGTTTCAGGGTCAGCAAATTTTACAAGCTCAACCTTGTTGAACTGGTGCTGACGGATAAGACCTCGGGTATCTCTGCCTGCGCTGCCTGCCTCAGCACGGAAGCAAGCCGAATATGCGCAGTATTTGATAGGTAGGTCTGCACCGTCCAAAATCTCATCTCTGTGCATATTGGTTACGGGAACCTCAGCGGTGGGGATGAGGAAATATTCACCGTTTGAGAGCTTGAAAGCATCCTCTTCGAATTTGGGGAGCTGACCTGTAGCGGTCATAGATGCGCGGTTAGCCATAAAGGGGGGCAGAATCTCAGTATAACCGTATTCTGTATGGGTATCGAGGAAGTAGGAGATGATAGCGCGCTCAAGACGTGCGCCGAGTCCCTTATAGAAGTGGAAGCGGGTGCCTGTTACCTTTGCGGCAGTCTCGGGGTCGAGAATACCGAGGTCTGCGCCGATATCCCAATGAGCCTTGGGCTCGAAATCAAAGTTCTTCGGAGCTCCGTTTTTTCTGATTTCGGGATTACAACTGTCATCTGCGCCGATTGGTGTAGTGTCGGAGGGTATGTTAGGAATCATCAGCAAAAGCTCACGCTGTTTTGCCTCAAGCTCTGAAAGTGCAGCGTCGTCTGCCTTTATCTTTTCCGAAATTTCCTTCATTTCGGCAAAGATCGGGGCAACGTCTTTGCCCTCTTTTTTAAACTGGGGAATCTGTTTTGAAACAGAGTTCTGTTCAGCCTTTAAAACCTCAACTGCCGAGATTATCTCGCGGCGCTTCTGGTCGATTTCCAGCAGCATATCAACCTCTTTATCAAGGTTGCCGTTGCGGTTTTTTACCGCCTGTTTTACTCTTTCGGGGTCCTGTCTTACGGTTTTGATGTCTAACATAGTGATTACTCCTAATCTACGATTTTCTTAGCTAATTCAGCGAGCTCTTTGTCGCTGTAAAATTCAAGTGTAATAGTGCCCTTGCCCTTGGCGGTGGGGGTTATTTTTACCTTTCTGCCAAGCTCATTTTTAAGTGAAAGCTCAACCTCTTTATAAAAATGGGGCTTGTCGGATTTTGCTTTTTTAGGCTTGTCCTTTAAGGACTTTGCCATAGATTCAAGGTCGCGCACCGACGCGCCCGCAAGCGCTAAGCGGTAAAGTGTCGCGCGAAGCTCGCTTCCTTTTGGCGCAGAAAGCAAAACTCTGGCACTTCCTGCCGATAGTTTTCCTTTTTTAAGACTCTCGGTCTCTTCGGGGG
>JAZQER010000005.1:0-31386 GCA_045539095.1 Acutalibacteraceae bacterium
GCCTCCGACTTGGGTTTATTTCCACGTCTAAAGACACCAAAAAAAAGAAGGTTCGGTTTTGACCGAACCTTCTTTTTTACGTATGATTTTTATTTTGTTACAAGATGAACGCCGAAGCCACCGATATCACCCTTGAAGTAAGCAAACTTAACGTTGCCCTTATCGTCGTAGGTGTAGCTGTCGGCATCAAACTCGAAGCCCTGAGACTCAAAATAACGGATAGCCCTCGGAACACTAGTGGTAGCAAGACCGATGTGTCCACAGCGGCCAACACCCATCATCTTCATAACCTCTATCTCGCTACCTGCGAAAATGGACTTGTTTCCGTCTTTTATGTCAGCGCCCATAATAGCCGCGAAGATGTTGGCGGTATTTTTAGCTTCGTTTTCGTCAGCCGAGTTGATTCCGATGTGCTTGACCTTGATGTCGAGCATTGTGAGAACTGCTTCACGAGCGAGAGCTGTGATTCCGTCCCAGTCCTCTGCATCGACCATCTTTTCGGGGACCATCCAGCTTCCGCCGCAAGCGATAATCTTCGGGAAAGCAAGATATTCGCCCAGGTTTGCGGGTCCGATACCGCCGGTGGGGATAAATCTCATCTTGGGGAAAGGACCGGCCAAAGCCTTAAGAACCTTGAGTCCGCCCATAGCCTCTGCAGGGAAGAACTTTACGACCTCAAGTCCCATCTTTGTTGCGATGGAGACTTCGGAAGGATTGGTACAACCGGGGGTGATTGCGATGTTGTTTTCAACACAGTAACCGACTATCTCGGGGTCGAAGCCGGGGGAGATAATGTACTTTGCGCCTGCCGCAACTGCAGCCTTGCACTGGTCAAGTGTTACGACAGTGCCTGCGCCCACCAGAATGTCAGGCATCTCGCGTGCGATATTTGCGATAGCGATATCTGCGCCTGCTGCGCGGAAGGTCACCTCAGCTACAGGAATGCCGCCCTTTTTAAGTGCGGTTACAAGCGGGACGGCCTTAGAGGGGTCGTTCAGCTTGATTACAGGTACAATACCAACTTTACTGATCTGTGAAAGAATAGGATTCATAAAGACTCTCCTTTTTTATTTTCAGCCTTTCGGGCTTGATATTTCTTTATTATTATATCATAAATTTTTAAACCTGCAAGACTTATTACGCCCGTAATTACCAAAAGCAGTATTCCTCCGAGATATTTTCCCTCGCCGAAAAGGTTACCTCCTATTGTTGAGGATATGACCGACGGTATTCTGGCAATCATACTGATTATCAGAAACTCACTCATCTTCATTCTGGTGAGCGGCACGACATAAGTCAGCAGATCCTTGGGCGTACCGGGGATAAGAAATAGGATAAAAACTAAATAGTTCAGCTTTTTTTCGCTGTTAATAAACCTTAAAGAGTTTATTTTGTTAACATCTACAAAAAGCTCGACAACCTTAATGCCCCATTTTTTCACGAGTGCAAAAACCGCAGCCGAAGCGAGCGCCACACCTATAAGACAGATGACAGTGCCTTCTACTGCGCCAAAGGCAAGACCAAGACCCACTTCAACGAATTCACCCGGAATAAGTGCAATAAAGACCTGTAAAAACTGTATGCCGACGGCAACGAACCTTCCCCACCAACCGTAGCCCTCGATAAAGGTCTCAAAGCTTTCAGCGGTAGCTCCCATTGAACCCAAGCGGTCAATAACAATGTAGGTTATAAGAGCCATTATGCCTATGACCGCCGCCAGCGATATTAACGCAATTATTCTTTTTCTCTTTAAGGTCAGTTTTCCTTCTTTACTCATAAAAGAGTTTTTCCATCTCCTCAAAGCTTGTTACTTCATATGTAGGCTGATAGATTTTCGCTTGCCTTAAGCGGTTGAAAAAACAAGTATCAATACCTGCGTTTATACCGCCCAAAATGTCAGACGACATACTGTCGCCTATAATGCATATTTTTGATTTGTCAGGCTCTGAAACCTCTGCCAGCACCTTATCAAAGAAATCTTTGTCGGGCTTTTTAACTCCCATATCTTCAGATATAAAAATTTTTTTGAAATACGGCTCAAGGCCCGAACCTACATACCGTTTATTTTGAACATACGAGTTACCGTTGGTTATTATATACATATCATATTTAAGACAGAGCTTCTGACAAAGCGGTAAAGCACCACGCAGCAGCATTTTGCCGTTTGAAAGCTCCTCTATATATTTCGCTGCCATTATTTCGGAATCGATATCTGCGCCGATGGCTTTTATAAACTCTCTGAAACGGCCTACCTTTATTTCCTCGCGCCGAATTTCACCCTTTTCAAATCTTTTCCAGAAGCTGTCATTTATAGAGGAGTAAAGAAGCCCTGTCTCTTTAGTATAATCTATTCCAAAGAAAAGACAGGTGTTTTTGATGCCGTCCTCCTCTGCGGCGTAAAAGTCCATTAAGGTATTATCTGCGTCGAAAAGGAGTGTAGTGTATTTTTTCATTTTATACACCCATAAAGAAAGCAATTATAGGCGCCACTGAAATTAGGGCAACGAAACAAAATGCAACAATAACAGCACCTATGGCTCTCGCCGCAGAGGTGCCACCATTGGCGTTAAGGTGCATAATATACGCAGGTGTGCCGCCGTACTCGTTTTTTATTTTGGCGATTTTCTCAAGCGCGTGCTCTTTATAAAAATGATGTCCGAATAGGCCCATAACAATAGGCATAGCTAACCCACCGACATATTGCTCTATGAATGAAAATATTGTTATAGCATTTGCGCTGTAGCGCAAGGCAAGCTCGTTTATGTAGTCGTTAAGCCAAGCTGAAGTCGCGGAAGGATCGGCAGCGTAGGTATCAATATAAGAATACATCACAGAAAAAACATCTCCGTAGAGTTGTGTCATAGCCCCAAAGTTGGCAATTAAGTTAGCAGCCTGAAGCACGATCGAGACACCAAGCAGGATAAAGCCGATTTTATTCATCTTGCGGTAGAAAAACCAAGCCGCCATACCAAAAAAGCCAAAAAACAATCCAAGCAAAAAAACAGGCCAACACCAAGAGACCTTTTTGTTCTTCTTTTGCATGTTTACGAACTCCGGCACAATGCGGTCATTGTTTTTGCCGACAAAAACATTCATTTCATAAATTGAAATATCTTCAGATACTGGAATGCTGTCATTGGAGGTATCCTGATTTTGCCAGTCGCCGCTTTCCCATACAGGCTTTCGGTCAACACAAGGAAGCTCGGCACCGCAAAACTTACAGTATTTATATTCCGCGCTGTTTTCGGTCTGACATTGAATACAAACTTTCATAAAGAACTCCTTTCAGGACAGTTAAATCAAAAATGTCGATAATATATCGCCCAATATGGAAACGGCAAAAACTGCTACCATAAAAGCAAGAGGGCTTATACCGCCGAGTTTTCTTGTTGCAACATCCTTATCCTCTGCTTCTCTTATCTCGCCGCAGACACGAAGCACCCGTTTTTTATAGGTGTAGTCTGCAAAAAGCGCGCTGATTATCCGTATTACAAGCTCGAGAACGATGCCGACTGTGGCAAAAAGCATAACGACTGTTGGCGCCGCTGCCATAGCCTCTGACATAACCGCTACTGTTTCAGTGTAGCTCATATTATCGGTAATAGGAGCTGATTGTATGGCTTGCATCATCGGAATTGAGAACAGTGAAGAGGCTATCATAAGCGCTGCGACAACTGCCGACAGGGCGTACATTTTACGGAAAGCAAACCATCCGTGCGGGACCAAAAATGCCGCCCAGTTCCACGAAAGCTTTCTACCCTTTGCCAAAGCTTTGAATTTTAAAAGGTATCTTCCTGCGTTCATGGTGACGACCTTTATAATTTCTTTTACTTTGAAGCCTTGCTCAAATTCCTCTTCAGTATCGATCGAGACACCGTATACGGCGTTTGCAAATTCAGGAGAAGCCATCATATTGTTAAAGCCACAGAAGGGGCAGAAGCGTGCGTTTTCCTCAAGCTCTTTACCGCATCGGCGGCAGGTATTAGGCGCTTTTGTTTTTTCGGCAATCGGCTCTGCTTGGGGCTCCGAAGTATACTTATACTCCTCGGATGTGCCGTGAAACTCTGCTAGCTTACAGTGTCCGACCGACTGCCAGCAATCTCTGTGGTGGGGGGCTCCACAATCGGGACAGAAGACAATATCGTCCTCTTCAAAAAGGTAGGAGTCGCACACAACGCACTTCCTGCCATCAAGTTTTAAACTCAAACCGTTTCCTCCTTGGTGTTATTCATATGCTCTAAATAGTCAAATACGGTTTTAAAATATTCTCTTCCGTAATTGTGATATTCTCTTTTTTCTATCATATTGTGAAGCTCATCAGGGGTGACCCATTTTACTTCGGCGACCTCGTTTCTCTGCAGTCGGAGACCCGTCGCATCAGCATCACATCGGATAAAATAAATATCAAGCAGAGAGTTTCGTCTTTTCAGTCGGGCGGAAAACCTGAGTGCACCGTCGGCAGCTTTAATTCCAAGCTCTTCGTAGAGCTCTCTGGCGGCCGCAGTAGCTGAATTTTCACCCGAAACGGCAGAGCCGCCCGTAGCTGCCCATTCGCCCGGCATAAGTCTTCTGCGTTCACTTCTCCGTTGAATAAGCAGGTTACCCTTTGAAGATACTACCCATATATGGACAACAAGGTGATACTCACCGCTTTTAAGCACCGTCCGCCCTCTGACGGCGGTTCTCCCGGTTACAACACCCTTTTCATTCATTATATCCCAAATTTCCATTTTTTACCTCTTTGGCACTATTATTCCAAATTATATATCACACAAGTAATAATAACAAATAAATTAAGAATATACAACCCATTTTTTATGAACTCTTTTTTAATAATTAAATAATTAAATAATACTTGTAAATAACTGAAAAGTATATTATAATAATACAGTACCCTTTGACTGTGTGAGAGGGTGTGCGAATGGGCGGGTCCTGTGCGACAGGGTACCGCGAACCATGTCAGGCGGGGAACCGAGCAGCATTAAGCAGTCCACTCTGTGCGCCGCAGTAAATCGGCTCATTCGTACGCCCTGTCATACAGTCGTTTTGTTTTTATTCAATTTAAGTTCTGGCAAAGTATAAGATTGTTTTTTACAGGAAGTGAGAAAATATGGCATACAAGGCTCTGTACAGAAAATACCGTCCGCTGACCTTTTCAGATGTCTGCGGTCAGGAACATATTACCGAGACTTTAAAGGGCGAGCTCAAGGCGGGGAAGATTTCTCACGCTTATCTTTTCACGGGAACACGCGGTACAGGTAAAACCAGCTGCGCAAAAATTCTTGCCCGCGCCGTAAATTGTCAGTGTAACAAGGACGGAGACCCGTGTCTTGAGTGTGAGGCCTGCCGCCTTGCCATAAGCGAGGAAGCCACCGATATTGTCGAGATGGATGCCGCCTCTAACAACAGTGTTGAGGATGTAAGAATACTTCGCGAGCAGATAAATTTCACCCCCGCGACCCTTAAGTACAGAGTTTATATCATAGACGAGGTGCATATGCTATCGTCTGCAGCGTTTAACGCTTTGCTCAAGACCCTTGAGGAGCCGCCTGCTCACGTTATATTCATTCTTGCGACCACCGAAGTGCACAAGCTTCCCGCGACAATCCTTTCACGTTGTCAGCGTTTTGATTTTCACCGAATAGAAAACGGAAAGATCATTGAGAGAATTTTATATATTGCTGAAAAAGAAGGCTTTACGGTTACCGATGAAGCCGCAAACCTTATCGCCGCAGCGGCTGACGGAGGCATGCGTGACGCGCTGTCTATACTTGACCTCTGTCTTTCAAATTCGACCGAAATAACCGAGCAAACGGTAATAACTGCCCTTGGTATGAGCGGAAATGAATATCTCACTAAGCTATCGGAGAGTATTCTTGAAAACAACACCGAAAAGGCTCTTACATTAATTGATGAGCTGCATAAAAACTCGGTCGATATGCTGAGGCTGGCAAACGAGCTTTCGTCGTATTTCCGCGATATTATGATAGTAAAGACCGTATCGTCGGACAAAAAGCCCATTGTCTGCTCGTCCGAACAGCTTGAAGTCTACAAAAGACTTGCTGAAAAATTTGATATTAAAGATGTCTTGCGCACACTGAATATGCTATCCTCTGCCATTTCGGATATGCAGAGTGCAAACCGCAGAAGCGTGCTTGAGATGACCCTTATAAAGCTTTGCGACCCCGCACTTTCAGAGGATTTTGCATCGCTTGAAAAGAGGGTGAGAGCGCTTGAAACGGGCGGCGTAAGAATAGCATCTGTTACTGTTGTAAAGGAGACCCCCGAAAAACAGGCAGAGCCTGTAAACGTATCTTTGGCAGAGCCCGAAGCCCCAATAGAGGATGAGATTATCCCACCGCCTGAAGAGGAAGAGCCTGCGCCTGTCGGGACGGAGCCGACGCGTGAAGCGGGCGGCGATCAGCCGATCGCAGAGTGGAGTGAGATACTGAAGATACTATCCCGAACAAATCCGCTTATGGGCGGTGTACTTAACGGCTCGAGAGCGTTTGTTTCGGGTCAGTATCTGCTGATAGATGCGCCGAATCCTCAGTTTAAGGATCTTATAAATCAAAAGGACGCCTTCTATCGCGATTCATTGCGTAATGCCGCCGCAGAGGTCCTCGGCAAGAGCTATAAGCTCGGTCCCTATAAAAAGACTTCGGCTACGGCAACCGACAACCCACTGCTTCAGCTTCAGGACAAACTGAGACAGTTAGAGGTTCCAAAACATAAATAAGTTTCAAGGAGTAGTATATAATGAAAGTAAGAATTCCGAACAATAACGGCGGTATGAGCCAACAGCAGATGTTAAAAAGAGTTCAGCAGATGCAGGAGGATATGGCAAATCTGCAGGAGGATCTTGACGCAAGACAGTACGAGGGTAAGGCAGGCGGAGATATGGTCTCGGTCACCGTTACGGGTAAGCATGAGGTCGTATCTGTAAAAATAAAATCCGAAGTGCTTGAGGAGTGCGAGGGCGACCCTGAGATGCTTGAGGATTTTGTTACCATCGCCGTAAACGAGGCTATAAACAAGGCAATCAAGACCTCAGAAGAGGAAATGGGCGCTATAACCAGTGGACTTAATATCCCCGGTATGCCCGGAATGTTCTAAGCTATGCCGTACAACATAGTATCGTTAAACGAACTTACGGCGCAGTTTGAAAAGCTGCCCGGAATAGGAAAAAAGACGGCGCAGAGACTGGCTTTTTATGTCATAACCGCGCCTGAGGACTATGCGCGCCGTTTTGCCAACGCGCTGACTGATGCGAGAAGTAAAATTCGTCTGTGCCGTTGCTGTCAGGCGCTTACCGACAACGAGGTGTGTCCCGTTTGTTCGGATATGACACGCGATAAATCGGTCATATGCGTTGTAAGTGACCCAAAGGATGTGCTTGCGTTCGAGCGCACAAGAGAGTATAAAGGCGTTTACCACGTACTTCACGGCGTTATTTCACCTTTAGAGGGAATAAGCCCCGAAAAGTTGAAGATACGCGAGCTTATGAGCCGCCTTGCCGACGGAACGGTCAAGGAAGTCATTATGGCGACCGACCCCACAGTTGAGGGAGAGGCAACCGCAGGCTACATATCAAGATTTATTAAACCGATGGGTATAAAGATAACCCGTCTTGCTTACGGCGTTCCCGTTGGCGGAAATCTTGAATATGCCGATGAGGTCACTCTGCAAAGAGCATTAGACGGAAGAAATGAAATATAGCGCAAAACTGCGTTTTGCAAATGAATAATTAAGAACGAATAATGGAGAATTAATGTGTTTTGCTTTGCAAAACGTATATATAAGTTTTCGGCGAAGCCGAAAACACCGAAATTATCCATTATTCATTAAACTACTCGAAGAGGAGTTTTTTATGGTAACACAAAAGGATATTGACAGAATAAATGAGCTTGCGAGAAAATCGAAGTCGGAGGGCTTGACCGATGAGGAAAAGGCTGAACAAAAGGCTCTTCGCATAAAATATATCGAAGGCTTTAAAGAGAGCCTTGTTGGTCAGCTTGACAGCATCACTGTTGTCAACCCCGACGGCTCAAAGCATAAGCTTTCAAAGAAAGAGCCCCGTCAATGAAAATAGTTGTACTTGAAGCCGGGGTAATGACTCCCGGCGGTCTTTCTTTAGATGTGTATAAACAGTTCGGAGAAGTAATCGAGTATCATGCAACAAAGCAGAGCGAGGTCATCGAGCGTATCGGTGACGCCGACATAATACTTCTCAACAAGCTTATTATTGACGAAAAGGTTATGAGTTCTTGCCCAAATCTTAAGTTTATCGGACTTTTTGCAACGGGCTTTAACACTATCGATGTGAAATACGCCGCAGAGAACGGCATCACGGTCTGTAACGCGGGGCATTACTCTACAAACGCAGTGGCTCAGCACACAATGGCGCTGATACTTAATCACTATAATCAGATAACGAATTATCACAACGCTGTACAGGGCGGAGTCTGGGAAAAAAGCGTTCTTACAACCCTTTATGATTTTCCAACCGATGAGCTTTGGGGCAAAACGGTTGGTATAATTGGCTATGGCCATATTGGAAAACGGGTCGCGGAGCTTTGTCGTGCTTTTGGACTTGAGGTGCTCGTTTACACCCGAACGCCGAAAGACGACTCTACGGTAAAATTCGTTTCTTTCGATGAGCTTTTGGGGAGAAGCGATATAATTTCTATGCATTGTCCGCTGACGGCGGAAAACCGACTGATGATGAACAAAGAGGCTTTCTCAAAGTGCAAAAAAGGAGCGCTCTTTGTCAACACCGCGAGAGGCGGACTTGTCGATGAAGCCGCCCTTAAAGAAGCAGTCGAAACGGGACAGCTTTCGGGCGCCGCGCTTGACGCTATTACAGTTGAGCCTATGCGAAACTGTATTTTAAAGGGAGTAGACAATATTGTCATTACTCCGCACGCCGCCTGGGCGCCGATGTCAACCCGAATTAAACTCCTCGGCATCACTGTCGACTGCATAAAAGCCTGGCTCGACGGCAATCCCATAAACGTAGTATCAAAAAAATAGCACCTGATTTGAGGCACCTTCCTTATGGAGGGTGCCCCACCTTTGGTGCGAGGTCTTTATTATAGTTCTACAAAGGTCGGCGTGTGATTTGTGTGGGGAAGAAACTTTTGGGTCATGTCCTCGGTTTTTATTTTGAGGCTTGACGAATTGTCACAGGGGTGACAGCCGATGAATTCATCCTCCAAGAGGTCTTTGTCAATTATAAGACGAACCTTCAGATTTTTGTCGAAAATCAGTCCGAGGACACTTGCGCTTCCCGGTGTGCAGTTTAAAAATTCCTCCATAAACTCGGGCGGTGCGAATGACAGACGCGAGCAGCCGAGCTGAGGCGAGAGAAATTTTGTCTTAAACGGCTTTTCGCCCGGCATCATAACGAGGTAAAAATCGGTCTTTTGAGCATTGCACAGAAATAGATTTTTACAAATTTTAACACCGAGCACCTGTCTGATTTCCTCACAGCCCTCTATAGTGCCGATATGCTCGTGGCTGACTCTTTCATAGGCTATACCCAGACCTTCGAGAGCATCGTAGCAGACGGCTTCTTTTTCGGTACAGTCGGGCTTTCGCGCGTTATATATAGTTGTATCGGTGAATAGCGACATTAAACTAGCTTCCTTCCCATAAGAACACCCATAACCGACGCCATCATAAGGCCTCTTGTCCAACCCGAAGAGTCACCGAGGCAATAGAGTCCCTTGACATTTGTGTTGAAATCTTTGTCCATCTTTACGCGGTTGGAGTAGAATTTAAGCTCGGGCGAATAAAGTAGGGTCTCTCCGCTTGCAAAACCGGGGACAACCTCATCGACCGCCTTAATGAAGTTTATAATATTCATCATCGCGCGATAGGGCATAGCGGCGGTGATGTCGCCTGCAACCGCATCGGGCAAGGTCGGACGCACATTCGACTGCGCGAGCTCCTTTTGCCAGGTGCGTTTACCGTCTAAAATATCACCGAAGCGCTGTACCATAATGTGTCCCGCACCGAGCATATTTGTCAGCTCACCGACCTTTACGGCATAGTCGATAGGCTGATTGAACGGCTCGGAGAAGTTGTGGGAAACGAGTATTGCGAGGTTGGTGTTGTTGGACTTCAGCTCTTTATAAGAATGTCCGTTTACAACTGCGAGGTTGTTGTCATAGTTTTCCTGACTTACAAAACCACCGGGGTTTTGGCAGAAGGTGCGAACCTTGTTTTTAAATGGCTGGGGATAGCCGATAAGCTTTGACTCATAAAGTACCTTGTTAACCTTTTCCATAACCTCGTTACGGCACTCAACGCGCACGCCGATGTCAACGGTACCGGGCTGATGAGCGATATCGTGCTCTGCACAGAGCTTTTCAAGCCAATCGGCGCCACGTCTTCCCGTGGCGACGATAATATCGTCAGCATAAAGAGTATCCTCCTTGCCGCCTTTTTCGATAACGACACCCGAGCATACGCCGTCGTTTATAATAAGATCCTTACATTCATAACCGAAAAGAAGCTCAACGCCGTTATCGCGAAGATAGTTCTCAATGGCGAGATATATGTCCTGAGCCTTTTCGGTGCCGAGATGGCGGATAGGGCAGTCAACAAGTTTAAGCCCTGCCTTTATGGCATTCTTTCTTATCTCTTTTACCTCTTCCTCGTTGCCAACGCCTTCTATCTTGTTATCTGCGCCGAAGTCGAGATATATCTTATCGGTATAGTTTATGGTCTCCTGTGCGAGGTCCTCTCCGATAAGGCTCGGCAGATCGCCGCCTACCTCGTAAGAGAGCGAAAGCTTGCCGTCAGAGAAAGCGCCTGCGCCCGAAAAGCCCGTAGTAATGTGGCAATAGGGCTTGCAGTTTACACAGGTCTTGGTTTTTGTTTTGGGACAAGAGCGTTTTTCGATAGGAGCGCCCTTTTCAATTATGGCTATGCTTTTTTTACTGCCGAGCTTGATCATTTCAATTGCGGTAAAAATACCTGCGGGGCCTGCGCCTACGATAATAACATCTTTTTTCATAGATAGTTACTCCTCATTTTAATACTTTTTTTATTATAGGGAGAATTAATTTGCAAATAAGCAGAGCTGATACAGTCTGAATAACAAACATAGCGGCGGCAAGCGGTACGCGCGTGATAAGCACAGCCTCATAAGCCGTACCGTAAAGAATGCTTATCCAAAGAGTATTGAGCGCCAAAGTGCAGAAAAGCTCTTTAGCGAGAATAATGACCGCCAAAAGTAATATTTGCATTACGGGATTTTTGGTTTTTCGGTCGATCGTGCCAATAAGTCCGAAGATAACGCCGGAAAGGAAGGCAACCGCGGTAAAGCCGGGGAAATACGTGCCGAACGGAAAAAGCAGTGCGCCTATAAGATCGGCGAGTCCTCCGCACACACCGCCCCAAAGCGGTCCGCAGACCAGCGCCGCGAGCATTATCGGTAAAAAAGAGATACCTACGCTTAAGTTCCACACATTAAAGGAAAGAAAGCGCGAGAGCACCACCGAAACGGCACAGAGTATCGCTGACAGAACAAGTTTAAATAATATTTTTTGTTTTTTATCCATAAAAAATCCTCCTCTACCACTAAATTCAGAGAGGAAGATATCGGGTAATAATGATTCCGGTCTGTTTAGCGGGATGCAACACTCAAACCGTCAAAAGCAGATGCTTTTATTCGTCCGTCGGACAACTCCCCGTCCCGACGGCACTATACGCTTGAATGTCTACTCTAACAAAAATATTCTATCACATAAAGGGCAAAAATACAATAATTTAATTAAATATCAAAAGAAAATCAATTCTAAATATATATTTAGTCAAAATTTTTATGGAAATATACGGGAATTTGTTGTATGATAGAATAAATCAATATGTATTATTTTCAAAGGGGATATAAGTTATGTCTAATGTTTTTACTAAAACGGGGGCTACAGAGAGATTTATTCAGTTCGGCGAGGGCGGTTTTCTTCGCGGCTTTGCTGATTGGATGATTCAGAAGATGACCGATGCAGGTGTGTTCACAGGCAGCGTTGTTGTCGTTCAGCCTATCGAGCAGGGTATGTGCGATATGCTGACTGCGCAGAACTGCGGCTATACCCACATTATCCGTGGTGCAGAGGGTGTGGACAAGACGGTTTGCAACGTTATTTCACGTTGTGTAAAGCCTTATGAGGATTTTGATGCTTATCTTGCGCTGGCAACACAACCCGAGATGAGATTTGTCATTTCAAATACTACCGAGTCGGGTATCGTTTTCTCTGCAGAGGATAAAATTACCGACGCTCCTCCAAAGAGCTTCCCCGCAAAGGTTACACTTCTTTTAAAGAAGCGCTTTGAGGCAGGACTTCCCGGTTTTATCTTTATTCCCTGCGAGCTTATCGACCGCAACGGCGACAATCTTAAAAAGTGCGTGTTACAGTATGCCGACCTTTGGAATCTCGGCGATAAGTTCAAGACATGGGTAGAAAAGGATAATATCTTTACAAACACCCTTGTTGACCGTATCAACACAGGCTTCCCGCGTGGCGAAGATATAGACCTCGGTTATGAGGATAATATGCTTAATACTTCCGAGTATTTTCATCTTTGGGTAATCGAGACCGATTATGACCTTGAGAGTGAGCTTCCATTCTCGAAGGCAGGTCTTAATGTTATTGTTACTCCCGACCAGTTAGAGAGATACAGAACAAGAAAGGTTCGTATTCTCAACGGCGCGCATACTTCTATGGTGCCTTATGCTCTTCTTTCGGGTCTTGAAACTGTTAAGGATGCAACCGAGGATAAGGTTATGTCGGAGCATTTAAGAAAGTGCGTATTTGACGAGATCATTCCCACACTTGACCTTGATCGTGATGAGCTTGTCGACTATGCCGAGAACGTAATGATCCGTTTCTCTAATCCCTATATCAAGCATTTCCTCTCCTCAATTGCACTGAATTCTGTTTCAAAGTTTAAGGTACGCGTTCTTCCCTCTATTTTAGAGTACAACAAGCGCTTCGGAAAGCTTCCCGAGACACTGACCTTCTCACTTGCAAAGCTTATCGAGTTCTACAGAACCGATATGACCAATGATGACCCCGATGTTGTTGCCTTTATGAAGACGGCTTCGGTTGACGATATTCTCGCAAACGTTAACCTTTGGGGTGAGGATATTTCCTTTATGGCAGAAGAGGTAAAGAAGAATGTTAATTAATAAGCTTGATAATGTTGAGGTTGACCTTTCCACAGGTCACAAGTTCGCCAGTGAGGATATAAAAACGGGCGAAAATATCATAAAGTACGGCAATCCCATCGGTCACGCTATCAGTGACATTAAAAAGGGTGAGCAGGTACATACCCACAATATGAAGACCAATCTTTCGGGTAAGATAGAGTATAAATATACTCCCTTTGAGGACTCGGAGCACGAAAGCGAGTATAAGGATAGAACCTTTATGGGCTATGTCCGCAAGGATGGCTCAGTCGCTATCCGCAATGAAATCTGGATTGTAAATACCGTTGGCTGTGTTAATAAGGTTGCAGAGGAGCTCTCAAGACTCACAGGCGCTATGCATTTTCCGCATCCTTTCGGCTGTTCTCAGCTCGGTGACGATCAGTCTACCACCCAGAAGATACTTTGCGGAATGGTAAACCATCCCAATGCCGCAGGTGTTTTAGTGCTTGGTCTCGGTTGTGAAAATAATAATATCGAGGTTTTCAAGGGCGTGCTCGGAGAGTATGACCCCGAACGTGTAAAGTTTTTAAACTGTCAGGAGTTCGAGGACGATATTGCCGAGGGTGTTCGTCTTATAAACGAGCTTAAGGAGTACGCTTCACAGTTTGAGCGTCAGCCTGTTCCTGTGTCTGCCCTCAAGGTAGGACTTAAGTGCGGCGGCTCGGACGGATTTTCGGGAATTACAGCAAATCCCCTTGTAGGACGCTTCTCCGATATGCTGATCGACGCGGGCGGAACTTCAGTTCTGACCGAGGTCCCCGAGATGTTTGGCGCAGAGCATCTGCTGATGGCTCGTGCAGAAAGTCGCGAGATTTTTGATAAGACGGTTAACCTTATCAACAACTTTAAGGAGTATTACGAGCGTCATAATCAGGTTATCTACGAAAATCCCTCTCCCGGAAACAAAAAGGGCGGAATAACCACTTTAGAGGAGAAGTCGCTTGGCTGTGTTCAAAAGGCAGGAAGCCGCAAGGTCGTCGACGTTCTTGACTACGGCGACAGACTCCAGAAGAACGGCCTCAACCTCTTGAACGGCCCCGGAAACGACATTGTTGCTATCACCAACCTTATGGCTGCAGGCGCTCACATTATTCTCTTCACAACGGGAAGAGGCACTCCCGTTGGCGCACCCGTTCCGACAGTTAAGGTTGCAACCAATACTCCTCTTTCTGAGAAGAAGAGCCGTTGGATAGACTACAACGCAGGAAGAATTCTTGACGGTGTAGACTGTGATAAGGAATTCTTCGAGTATGTTATCTCGGTTGCAGAGGGTAAGCAGACCCAAAATGAAAAATACGGTTATCGCGAAATATCCATCTTCAAGGACGGCGTCGTCCTTTGATAACCCACGCAGAACAAAAGGGATGAAATAAATTACGGGTATTTGAGAGAGTGTATGTCTCGGATACCCGTTTATTTTTAATGTGTTCACTTCGTGAATGGATGCACAACATCCCTTTTTAAGCCTTTTTTAGCGGAAATATGTTAATATACTTTTAGGTGATATGAATGTACGACGAACTGACTAAGGTAGATATAGAAAAGATGAAAGAGGAACTGGAGTACCGTATTACGAAGGTGCGTCCTGAGATCCTTGAAGAGGTAAAACTTACGAGAAGCTACGGTGACCTTTCGGAAAATGCTGAATACCACGCGGCAAAGCGCGAGCGCGGACGCAACGAGAGCCGCATCCGCTATCTTCGCAATATGATAAAGACGGCAAGAATAATTGATGCGAAAAGCGCCAATGATACGGTCGGTCTTTTTGACACTGTCACCTTTTATATTGAAGAGGATGACTGCGAGGAGCGGGTGCGTATCGTGACGACGCTTCGCCGCGACCCGTTTCAGAATATTATCAGCAAGGAATCGCCCCTCGGCCGTGCCCTTATGGGCAGAAAGGTCGGAGAGCGGGCTTTAGTTTCGACCGATAGCGGATACAGTTATTATATAGTTATAAGAAAAATTGAAAAAGGCGAGGACGATGCCTCGCTTGAGATCAGAAAGTTTTAAATTTGCTCACGTATCACTAATCACTGTTTCTATTGACAAAACCGAGATTTTGTGTTAGTCTAATATTTAGAAATTTAATCCTTTAGGGAGGTTATTATAATGGAAAGAATTAAGACTTTAAGCTCAAGAAACCTTGAAGCAACAGCTTCAACCGGCGGTTGCGGCGAGTGCCAGACCTCTTGCCAGTCTGCAAGCAAGACTTCCTGCTCGGTAGCTAACCAGCAGTGCGAAAAGTGCAAGGCTGAAAAATAAGAATTTTTAAAAAGACTTAGCCGCAGGGATTCTGCGGCTATTTTTCTATGGAGATACTATGATACACGCATATAAGCTTAACGGATACAATATTATACTTGATGTAAACTCGGGATGCGTCCACGTTGTTGACGAGGTCGCTTTTGATATAATACGGGATTATGAGTCAAAAGACCAAGATACTATAGTCGCAGAAGCATTAAAGAAATACGGCGACCGACCCGACGTAAACGAAGAAGATATAAACAATGTTTTTGAGGACATTGAGGCGCTGAAAGCCGAGGGAAAGCTCTTTACCGAGGATAAATTCCGTGCGCTCGCGAGTCAGTTCAAAAAGCGTCAGTCGGTTATCAAGGCTATCTGTCTGCACGTTGCGCACGACTGCAACCTTGCCTGCAAATACTGCTTTGCGGGAGAGGGCGAATACCATGGCGCCCGCGGTCTTATGTCCTTTGAGGTCGGAAAAAAGGCTCTTGATTTCCTCGTTCAAAATTCGGGTACCAGAAAAAACCTTGAGGTTGACTTTTTCGGCGGTGAGCCGTCACTCAATTTCGAGGTTGTAAAAAAACTCGTCGAGTACGGCAGAAGCATTGAAAAGGCGGCGAAGAAAAACTTCCGCTTCACATATACCACCAACGGCATCATTTTAAACGACGAGATAATGGATTTCTGCAATAAGGAAATGAGCAATGTCGTGCTGTCCCTCGACGGCAGACGTGAGGTAAATGACCGTATGCGTGTTTTCCGCGGTGGCAAAGGCTCATATGATAATATTGTTCCCAAATTTCAGAAATTTGCCGAGTCGCGTGGACAAAAGGATTATTATATAAGAGGTACATATACCCATTATAATACCAATTTTGCGGCAGATATTCTGCATATGGCAGACCTCGGCTTTAAAGAGATATCTATAGAGCCTGTGGTGGCTGACCCCAAAGAGCCGTACGCTTTAAAGGAGTCCGACCTGCCCGTTCTTCTCGAGCAGTATGAAATTCTCGCCAAAGAGATGATAAAGAGAAGCAAAAAGGGTGATGGCTTCACCTTCTACCACTATATGATAGACCTTGACGGCGGTCCCTGTGTTGTAAAACGTGTTTCGGGCTGTGGTGTAGGTACCGAATATATGGCGGTCACCCCGAACGGTGACCTTTACCCATGTCACCAGTTTGCAGGCGACCCGAACTTCCTGCTTGGAAATGTAGCGGTGGGTATTACCAATAATAAGGTGATCGAGCAGTTCAAGGAATGTAATATCTACTCGCACAAAGAATGTGATGACTGCTTTGCAAGAATGTACTGCTCAGGAGGTTGTGCCGCTAACGCATATCACTCGACAGGCAGTGTGAACGGTGTTTATGCGCTTGGCTGTGAGCTTCACAGAAAGCGTATCGAGTGTGCTATTATGATAAAGGCGGCGGAGGCTTATCCGAATGAAGATGCTTAAATTTCTTTTTCCGCTCTCCTACAGATACGATACACCTAAAAAGATGTTTGTATCATTGCTTATCTATATCGCGATATATATTATCGGTTGCTATCTACCCATAAGTTTTGCAAGTCTTATCACTTCGGTATATGTTTTTGTCGGAGGCGGTATACTTATGGTGAACTACATTTTGAAATGTAAAGGAGACGGTGATGGAACAAAGTAGAAAATTTTCGGCCATTTTTTCGATAAGAATAGTTGTTTGTCTCGCGCTTAGCGGTATTATGTTCGGCTTTATAATGTTGCAGAATCCACTCGCTGAGCTTGACTTAGAGGATAATATTGCTGCCGCGCTGCTTTTCTCTTTGCTTTATCTTGCTGTTCTGATATTTTTAGCCCTTGATAGAAAAGCGAAAAATATACCGCTTCTTTTTACGGCAGCAAGTGTCGCCGCCCTTATCGTTATACGGGTGGCTCTGCTTTGCAACAATGCACCCGATTATTATAATTTCCTCGGCGGTTGGGTCGAACAGATGAGAGGCCTTTCGGTCGGGGAGGCAATGAGAGAAAAAATCGGCGACTATAATATGCCGTACCTTTACTTTCTGCTCGCAGTTTCACGTATTGATATTGACGCTCAGTTGCTTATAAAGTGGTTTTCCTGCTGTTTTGATTTCGTAACCGCGTTTTTTGTGATGAAAACGGTGGCACTAAAAACCGAAAACCGCCTTTGGCATCATCTCAGTTTTCTGCTTGCACTGGCTCTGCCTACGGTACTGCTCAATAGCTCATATCTCGCACAGTGCGACGCTATTCTCGCCGCGTTTTGCACCGCCACACTTTACTATTCACTCAATGGCGACGGTATAAAGGCGGTCATAGCCTTTTCGCTCGGATTTTCGCTGAAACTTCAGGCAATTTTTATACTGCCGGCAGTTATCGTCTGTTTTATTACAAAGAAATTTAAGCTATGGCATGCCGCTTTGTTCCCCGTCGCATTTTTCATAACACTTTTGCCCGCTATAATCGCAGGCAGAAGTCTTATAGACTGTGTGCGCATTTATTTCGATCAGGCGTCGCAGTATCCGAGTCTCACACTCAGCGCGCCCAGCATGTGGCAGCTTTTCGGGGATGTGCAGTTCGAGCCCTTTAACACCTTCGGCATAATGCTGACGGGAATGGCGGTGGCCGTTCTGCTTTACATCTGCTATATCTACAGAGATAGGATAGATACACAAGCTATGGTAGAACTATTTTATATATCGGCATTGATGCTTCCGTTTTTGCTTCCACGTATGCACGAAAGATATTTCTATCTTGCTGATGTCCTGTCGGTCACGGTCTTTTTCTATGACCGCCGACGCTGGTATGTACCGCTGATTACAGTGCTTTCTTCGCTCAACGCTTATTTTTGCTTCCTCGGAGGAAATCCGCTTGAGCCTGCATGGTGCGCTGTGGCACTGCTCATAATACTTTCCATTTCCCTAAAAACCTTTGTTGAAAGGATAAAAACTGTATGAATTTAGAAGAAAAGCAGATAAAAGCCGAATATTTATATAAGGGCAAAATAATAAATGTCCGTCGCGATGAGATAGAGCTTCCGAACGGCGCTCCCGCTTTTCGCGAGGTGGTCGAACATCCCGGCGGTGTTTGTGTAGCTGCCCTTACAGATAATGACGAGGTGTTTTTTGTAAGACAGTACCGCTATCCCTACAGTGAGGTTATCTTAGAAATTCCCGCGGGAAAACGCGACTCGCGCGATGAGGATCCTCTTGAATGTGGAAAGAGAGAACTAAAGGAAGAAACTGGCGCCTCTGCCGAAAAATACATCTTTCTCGGTGAGCTTTACCCCACTCCGGGTTACTGCGGTGAGATAATCTATATGTTCGGTGCGACGGGACTCTCGTTCGGTGAACAGGACCCTGACGATGACGAGTTTTTAGAGGTCGAAAGAATTCCTCTTGAAAAAGCGGTCGAAATGGTAATGAGCGGCAAGATAAAGGATGCAAAGACTCAAGCTGCAGTGTTAAAAATTAAATATTATAAGGATAAAGGGAAAATATAGAAAATCCCCCAAAGGATACACTCGCAGAGCGGTGTCTCCTTTGGGGGATTATTTTTAGCGGCGCTTTTATTTTAATTTTCTCGGCTCAAAGCCGTTTTTTGTGAGAACGAAAACCTCTTTGAAGCCACAGTCGGATATAAGCTTTACGGCATCATCAAAGCCTGTATTTAGCTTTTCCATATCGTGGCAATCGGAGGTGATGATAACTCCGCAACCAAGAGCCTTTATCTCTTTAAGGATAAATCTTGATGGGTATGGGGTGAGTCGGTAACCGCGGGGTATCCCTCCGACATTGACCTCGTAAAGTCGGCACTTGGGGGATAGCGCGTGAAGCGCTTCCAGAGCATAATTCTTATATTCATTAGATTCAATATCAAAAAAAGGTATTTTCTCGCAGTGTTTTGCAACTATGTCGAAGTGACCTACAATATCAGGAATTATACTTTCGGGAAGCCTTGCAAGCTCTTCATAATATTCCTTTGCGAATAACATGCCGTTGCCGCCGTAGTTTCGGTCAATTATTCTTTTGACACCGTGGGCAGTGATATCAAAATCAATAACCTCGTTGCCTTTTTTTATATAATGTACTGAGCCGATGGTATAGTCATAATCCGATAGGTCGGTCTCGGACAAAGCGTCATATTCTATGCCGAGAAAAATTTCAAGCTGGCCTTTGTATTTTTCTTTAAGCGCGTTAACCTCTTTTTTATAGGCTAGGGTGCCTTCGCGTGTCATAGCATATGAGGCGGGAATACTGTCAGGCATAGTTGCGTGACCTGAGAAACCAAGCGACTCAAAACCGAGGTCAATTGCTTTTTTGACAATATCCTCAGCGGAGTTTCTTCCGTCGCAATAGGTTGTATGAGTATGTAAATTCTGAAGATATTTCACTAATCACACCTCCGTTTTATTTTTCAACCGATTAAGGCTTAAGAGATTACAGGGCTCTGATAGAATCAACAGGTTTCTTCTTCGCCGCATTGTATACGGGTAAGAAGGTCGCAACCACTGTCGTTACAAATGCTATAAGAATTACTACCGCGATAGATACGGGGCCGAATACGAGGAGTGATGCTCCGATACCCTCTGCAAGGTAGATATTAAGCAAGCCACAGCCGAAGAAGCAGCAGACCGTCGAGAGAATAACGCATATAAGCGCTATAAAGAATGACTCGGAGAAAAATATCTTGAATACATCGAGACTTCTCGCGCCGACGGCTCTGAGTATTCCGATCTCGCGCTTTTTCTGAGAGATTGATACCGAGATGAAGTTGGAAAGCAGGAGTGCCGCGAATACTGCAAGCACCAGACCCACATAGAGGAATATCTGAGAGAGATCCTTTACAAGGTCATCTATCATACGAAGATTTTCAATAAGCGAGCTCGTAAGCTGCAGACGGGTAGAGTTCTCATCAAACTCTTCGTTTTTATAGATATTCCAATAGGTATCGCTCTGTGCGTTAGAGGCATCATAGGGCAGATAAGCAGTGCCGTAAAGCGCATTTCTGTCTGAATCATAGTTGGTTTCAAGAGTCGAATAATATTCGGTAGACGCTTTCTGTTCTTCCCAAAGTGTCGAAACAGTATCATCGCTGAGGTAGATGCGGTCACCCACTTGGTTGCTTCGGGGAACATCAACGATTCCGACTATCGAAAGCTCTCTTGTGTCACCGTAAAGCAATCCGTCCCGATTTGAGTAGAGTCTGAACGCCATCTTTAATGAAATACCATATTTTGAAAGCTTTAAAACAGCTGTTTTGGTTTTTGAAGCAAGCTCATCGTCAGTGAATTCTGTAAACCCTTCTTTGTCGCCCTCATAGTTATAGACACCGCCTGCGGATAACTCCCAAAGGGAATTTGAAAGGTCGTAAAGCTCCTGAGGAACTTCTTTGGCGTTTTCGGCCTTTTGGTTTATGAGATTATTTACGGCTTCAGCGGCGTAATTGCCGAATAGCTCGCGTGATACGATAACTTCGCCCTCGGCAGGTGTCATTTTGCCCGAAACAAGCTCAGTATACGGTGCGTCATCAGGTATATTCGAAACTGCGGAATAGACCGCGTTAGAATGTTCGGGGATATTTACCGAGCCGTCTTTCTGTATCAATGCTGTGGCTATAGTATGATATTCGTCCGCGTCGCTGACATAGGGGCGATTTTGCTCTGATATATCCTCAAGTCGGTCGAATGATACAAATGCCATGGTATGCAGCCCGTCCTGCAGATAAGAGGTAAAATTATATACTGTAATACCGTTTGCGTCCTGAGAGTCCTTTAAAGAGTCATATTTTTCAGGGATAGCGCCGCTGTCAAGTATTCCCACTACGGTATAGGCGGTGCCGCCGAGAGATATTTTCTTTCCAATGATATCCTCGCGAGAATTCAGTTCAAGCTCTTTACCCTCGTCAGAATACACATTGCAGTTATACATAACATCAGCAGTATATGAGGATATAACTATCTCGTCCTTATTTTTTGGATAGCTTCCGTTAATTCTTTGGCGAAGAGAATTACCCTCAGGCAGATAAGCGAAGGAGTAGATATTGTTTACCCAATAGTTCGCGACAGATGTGCGGACAGAAAACTGTGTACCCCAGGTTGAAACACCGCCGAAAACATCATTTCCAAACTCTTTGCGAAGCTCAGCTATGTCATCCTCATTGAAATTAGTATCATATGTAACATCATAGGAATCTTCTTCCTCACCGTTAAAATACCATGTCTCTTTTGCCGAATAGACCTTTTTAACCGACATTACTTCGGGTTTTGTATCCTGAAGTGTCTCACGGAATGTGGCTTCGCTGTCATAAAAGCTAAGTGTAGAAAGCAGTCCGAACAGGATAAATGCAACGGTGCATAAAAGAGAGGTTATCGCAAGTCGGAAGGGCTTGGTCTTAAGGCTCGAAAGACCTATCTTAATGGCGTGCTTAGCGGGAAGCCTTGAACGGATGAATCGGCTTTCCTCCTTGGTGTATTGTCTTAGAGTCTGCTTTGAAGTGTCGGTGTCGGTAAACACTTCCTTTTCGCCCTCATCATTTATGCGACTGACCTTTTTGAAGTTTTTAACGTCGCCATCATTATTTGCGATAATAACATCGTTTTGTGACTTCTTTAAAAAGGTCTTTATCTTTTCAAAGTCAGATTCGGAAAGCTCGCTGCCGCGTCTTATGCAGAGCACGTCCCCTACCGAGCTTACGTTTTCTGAGAGTGCTCGCTGTTCAAGCTGTGTTTTTGAAACATCGGAAAGGACTTTTCCGTCTTTCAGCTCGATTATGCGGTCACCGTACTGCTCAGCAAAATCGCGGTCATGTGAAACGACGATGACAAGCTTGTTTTCGGAAAGCTTTTTAAGTGTATCAAAAACCTGCTTACCCGTGTTAGAGTCAAGCGCGCCGGTCGGTTCATCTGCCATAATTATTTCAGGCGACTTTACAAGCGCGCGGGCAATGGCGATACGCTGCTTCTGACCACCCGACAGAGTATTGGGCTTGCGCTTTGCAAAGCCCTGCAGATCGACCTCTTCAAGCAGAGCGTTTATAGCTGCTTTATCTTTAGTCTTGCCCTGAAGCTCGAGTGCAAGAGCGATATTGTCCTCTACTGAAAATTCATTGAGGATATTATATTCCTGAAAGATGAAGCCGACATAGGTATTTCGATAACTGTCGAAATCTCCCTGAGAAAAATCCTTACTGCTCCTGCCCTTAACGATTATCTCGCCGTCGGTGGGTGAGTCAAGTCCTCCGCAGACATTAAGCAGTGTCGACTTACCGCTTCCCGATTTACCGAGCAGGAACACCATACCCTTTTCAGGGAATTGCAGCGTCACTCCGTCAAGCGCGTGGGTATCGGTGCCGTTTTTCAGTTTATAGATCTTAGTTAGGTTTTTAACTTGTAACATAAATCCACCCCTCAGCTCAGAGTAAAATTATTTCCTTAAATATATCACATTTTACAAGACTCAGCAAGAATAAAATAGTCGAATGTTGTTGCCTTGACAACAATTTGTCAAAGACATATAATTAAAATAGCGTTAAAATTTAATAAGAAAGAGTGGAGAACAAAATGGATCAGAAATATGAGGCTCTGTTTACCCCTTGGAAGATTGGTAACGTAGAGATCAAAAACCGAATCGTCCTCTGCCCCATGGGCGGAACTTCCCTTTTCGGCTGGATGGAGCATACGGGCAACCATTTTGATAAGGAAGCGGCAAAATTCTTCCTTGAAAAGGCCGAGAACAATGTCGGACTTATCATTCCCGGTATCGCACCCATTAAGAGCACCTTTATGGGACAATGGCTTTATCAGAACAAGAAAATGTTCGAAGAACTCAAAAGTTTCATGGATGAGATACATAAGACAGGCGCCAAGCTCTTCGTTCAGATAACAGCAGGTATGGGCAGAAGCTGGGCGATACCGACTCCCCTTGTTATGCTTCACAATATGCCGGTTGTCCGCGATATCATAAAACCCATTATAAATATTCCTTATCAGTCGGCTTCTCCCAGTGAGCTGCCCTCACGTTGGTCGGATAAGATAACTACCCGAGCTATCACCGTCAAAGAGATTGAGGAGATAGTTGATGCCTTTGCAAAGACGGCAAAGCTCTGTATGGATGCAGGGGTTGACGGTATCGAGGTTCACGCGGTGCACGAGGGTTATCTGCTTGACCAGTTCACCACCGAATATACAAATAAGAGAACCGATAAGTACGGCGGATCGTTCGAAAACCGTTACCGTTTTGCTACCGATATAGTTAAGGCTATAAAGGCAGCTTGCGGAAAAGATTTTCCCGTATCGGTACGCTACTCGGTAGAGTCTAAGGTAAAGGGTTATGGTGTCGGCGCTGTTCCCGGTGAAGAGTATACCGAGATAGGCCGCGATATGGCGGAAAGCGAAAAGGCGGGAAAATATCTGCAGGATGCGGGCTATGATATGCTCAACTGTGACAACGGTACATATGACTCTTGGTATTGGGCTCATCCGCCTATGTATATGCCCCAGAACTGCAACTTAGAAGACGTTGCCCACATAAGAAAGTTCGTCGACATCCCCGTTGTTTGCGCAGGAAGAATGGAGCCCGATGTCGGTGCGGCGGCTGTTGCCGAGGGCAAGATTGACGCTATGGGTGTTGCCCGTCAGTTCCTTGCAGACTCAGAGTGGATAACCAAGATGATTGAGGACAGAATGGAGGATATCCGTCCTTGCATCTGCTGTCACAATGCCTGCTTTAATATGGCGCATTATAAGGGCGTTGCAAACGCACAGTCAATCTATGATGCAAGTCATATTGCACGCTGTGCTTTAGACCCTCGAGTAATGCAGTCGGACAAATATTACATAAAGCCTGCAAAGAAGCAGAAGAACATTGCCGTTATCGGCGGCGGTATCGGCGGTATGGAGGCGGCTATCGTTTCAGCAAAACGCGGCCACAAGGTTACACTTTATGAAAAGAGCGACAGACTGGGCGGCGTATTTATTGCGGCGGCAGCTCCCTCTTATAAGGAGAAGGATAAGGCTCTTATCGCTTGGTATGAACGTGAAATTCAGCGTTATCCCATCGAGATAAAGATGAACACCGAGATTACCGATATAGAGACTTTGGGTGCAGACGAGGTTATCGTGGCAACGGGTGCTACCCCGAACAAGCTCCCCGTAAAGGGCGCAGAAAAGGCGGTAGAGGCAATTGACTTTCTGCTCGGAAACAAAACCGTCGGAGATAATGTTGTTATTGTGGGCGGCGGACTTACAGGCTGTGAGATTGCTTATGAGCTTTATCTGCAAGGCAAAAAGCCTACCATCATTGAAATGAAGCACGACCTTATCGTGTCGGATAAAATCTGCCTTGCAAACACAAGCTTCCTTCGCGATTTCTTTAATGCAAATAAGGTTCCCGTATATCTTGAAACCAAGCTTTCGTCCATTGGGGATGACGCAGTCCTAGTTACCGACAAGGATGGCAAGTCGATAAGACTTGAGTGCGACTCGGTCATCCTCTCCTGCGGATACAAGCCCGCCCCCATAGCCAAAAAGGGTGGTCGTGTACATGTTATCGGTGACGCTTCTAAGGTTGGAAGCCTCCGCACCGTTATCTGGCAGGCTTGGGACGTTGCAATGAAGTTGTAATTATATATTGTAGGGATTGACCTGCGTGTCGTTCCGTTTGAAAGGAGTAAACTCTATGTTTTTAACACCCCAACAGCAAGCGATATTAGACGGTTCAAAAGGCGAGGTAATGGCCAAGGTTATGAAAACCATGGTCAAGTACGGAGAAGCCTTTGGCGCAGAAAAGTTAGTACCCGTTACGAGTGAATACAACCACCTTGTTACTTCCTTCGGTCTTAAAATGATGACTCCCGTTTTCGACCTTATGCAACAGCTTATCGACGCAGGCGCGGTTTCTACTCAGAAGTTCTCGGTAGATCCCAGACCTCTTGATAAGAATGTTCCTGCAAATTTCCTGCAGAACTTTGTTTTCAATAACTTTATGTATTCTACTCAGGAGTCTTACGAGAAACAGCTCGAAAAACTTGGTCTCAAGGATAAGGATGCCTTTACTTGCACCTGCTATATGGATGAGGTAGGCAATAAGCCAAAGCGCGGAGATGTTCTTTCCTGGGCAGAGTCCTCGGCAGTAGTTTATGCAAACAGCGTCCTCGGTGCTCGTTGCAACAGAAACTCAGGCATTATAGACATTATGGGCTCGGTCGCAGGCTATGTGCCTTACTTCGGTCTGCTGACCGATGAGGGAAGAAAAGCCACCTGGGTAGTAGAGATAAAGACCGCCAAAAAGCCTGAGGCTCAGCTTCTCGGCTCAGCTATCGGTATGAAGGTTATGGAAGCTGTGCCCTATGTAAAGGGCCTTGATAAGTGGATAGACACTGAGCTTGACGATGCTGCTTGCACCTATCTTAAGGACTTTGGAGCGGCTACCGCATCAAACGGAGCGGTAGGACTTTATCATATCGAAAACCTTACTCCCGAAGCCAAAGATATGGGCGAGAGCCTTATCGCAGAGGGTGCCGAGACTTATGTTATTGATGATGCGGAGCTCGAGCGCGTTTACAAGAGTTATCCCGTTATCTGGAAAAACAAGGAAGCAACACCTAAGCTTTGCTTTATGGGTTGTCCCCATATGAGTCTTGAACAGTTGAAGTCCTGGACCGACAAGGTTGAGACGGCTCTCGCTGAGGCAGGCAACAAGAAGGTAGTTATCCCGACTGTATTCACGGCTTCTCCCGGAGTGCTCCAGGAGTTTAATAAGACTGACTACGCAGAAAGACTAAAGGCTACGGGCATCATAACCTCATATATCTGTCCGCTTATGTATATGAACAATCCGCTCTCGGCAAAAATGCCTGTTATCACCTCGTCGAATAAGCTTCGCACCTACACCACATCAAGATATTATACCGACGATGAGATTTTAGAGCAGATTACAAAGGGAGGTAAATAATCATGAGAGAATTTATTGGCCGCGTTATCGCGGAGGGAACAGTTTCCGCTCCCGCCCTCGTTTCCCATGGCGGGCTCAACACACTTGCCTCCTTCCAGAAGGCGCTTCAGTTCGGTGACAAAAATGCAACATGTGGAGATCAGAACAACCCCGACCTCTACGGAAAGCAGATGGTAGGCAAGGCACTCTGCCTGCCAATGACCATCGGCTCGACAACGGGTGGACTCGTTCTCTACTGCGCCTCGGCTATGAAGCGTCAGCCCGCATGTATGCTTTTCTCGAAGCCTATTGACTCGCTTGCCGCAGCAGGTAGCGTCCTTGCTGATGTATGGCTAGACGATGTTACAATGCCTGTTATTGACTCGCTCGGTGATGAATTCCTCGAATATGTCAAGGACGATATGAAAATTACCGTCAAAGAAAACGGAGTTGTAGTAGTAGAATAGAAAAAGACTGCCGAGCTAAACTCGGCAGTCTTTTTTTAGGGAAAGAGGAAAAGAGAATGTTTCAATTTTTAAGCCTTCCATTTTTAAACAAATAGTAAAATAAAAATTATTTACTTGACTTTGGGCAGATTAGTATATATAATATCAAATGTTGCATATGATATTTTAGCGGTTTACACAAACTTGTGTAAACTATATTTTTGTCCGAGCGAGTATATTGATTAGGAGATTAAATAAAATGGCTAAAACAACACAGCTGACCCGTGACGGTCTTGCAAAGCTTCAGAACGAGCTTGAATACCTCCGCACAAAAGGCAGAGAGGAGATCGCTGAAAAGATACGTGTTGCTCGTGGATACGGAGATCTTTCCGAGAATAGCGAATACGATGAGGCTAAAAACGAGCAAGCTAAGATTGAGGCTCGTATCATAGAGCTTGAAAAGACCTTAGAGGATGTAACTATTATAAATGATGATGTTGATACCGACGCAGTTACTATAGGTGTAACTGTTACCGTACTCGATGTAGAGTATGAAGAGGAGCTTACCTACAGAGTAGTCGGCTCGGCGGAGGCAGATCCTATAAACGGTCTTATTTCCGATTCATCTCCCGTAGGCCGCGCACTTCTCGGCGCAAAGATAGGCGACGAGGTAGTCGCAGAGGCTCCTGCTGGAGAGCTCAAGTTCAGAATACTGAGCATTTCAAAATAATTTGCGGCGGACGGTATTCTGATACTGTCCGCTTTGCTATTTTTAGGAAGGGAAGTGCTGTTATGGCTAAAAAGAGCGAAACTCTGACTCAGCGTAACAAGGCGCAGAGAGATCTTATAGAGCTTAAAAAGATGCAGGCAGGTGAACTCGAGGTCGGCCCTAAACCGAGTGAAGAATCTTTAGCGCCTAGAACCTTTAAGGAGAAAAAGGAAAACTTTTTTTATCATTATAAATATGTTGTGCTGGCAGGGCTTGTTCTTGCTGTTGTGGCAATTATAATTATAGTCGACCTTGTAAAAAGAGTTGATTATGATTCAAAAGTCGTGATTTTTAGCTATGATATCAGTTATTCATCCTACAGAGAGAAGATATCCGACTATTTTGAGCAGCTGTATACCGATGTGAATGAAAATGGAAAGGTCGATATAGCTGCGGTGGATTGCTCGATAGACCCTACCGACGCCACAGATCTTCGCACAGGTAGACTCACACAGCTTCATAGCATACTTTCAGTTGAGAATGATGCGCTTATTTTCCTTTTGGATGAGGACAGTATAAAGCACTTCAATGATTCCTTAGAGATTGAGCTTTTCAAAGAAGAAAATATAGTGCCGCTCGGGGATGATTTTTATGAGTTTATTAAGACAGATGGGCTGCCGACACCCAAAACAAAGCTTTATGCTGCAATACGAGAGGCTGACGGAACGGCTATTGAGGATGAAAATGAAGTAGCCTATAAAGCGGCTTTACAGGTTCTTGACAAGCTTCGCGCAAACCAAGGAGAAAAGTAATGGGTGAGTATTTATCATTTGTTCTTGTCTGGCTTATTACAATGGTGCTTATAGGCGTGGCGCTTTGGCTCGTTCCTAAAATTGAGGCGCATATTAAACGCGTAAATTCCAAGACAACAGAAAATCATACACAAGATATAGCGGACGAATAAATTTCGTCCGTTTTTGTTTATTATAGAACAAATATTGTGTTTTTTGTGTAAAATATCCTATTGACATACTACAACTTGTGCTATATAATGTATTTGCTTCGCCTTTTAAGGCACAATATATTGTGGAGAATAATTTAAGACACTAAATTAATAAAGAAAGAGAGTGAGAGGACATTATGAAGATAATTAAACGTAACGGCGCAGAAGAAAATTTCAACGAAGATAAAATACGCGTAGCGATTACCAAGGCTAATGAATCGGTTGATCCCGACATACGAATGACCGACCTTCAGATTAAGAGAATTACCGAGTCTGTAGTTATCGCGTGTGAAGCGCTCGGTCGTGCACCGACAGTCGAAGAGATTCAGGACTTGGTCGAGAAAAAAATAATGGCTCACGGTGCTTTTGAGGTAGCAAAGAACTATATAACCTATCGCTACACCCGTTCACTTGTCCGCAAATCAAATACCACCGATGACAAGATTCTTTCCCTTATCGAGTGCAATAACGAGGAAGCAAAGCAGGAGAACTCTAACAAGAACCCCGTTGTAAACTCTACTCAGCGTGACTATATGGCAGGCGAGGTATCAAGAGATATAACCAACCGTATACTTCTTCCCAAAGAGATAGTCGACGCTCATAACGAGGGTATCATCCACTTCCACGATTCGGACTATTTTGCACAGCATATGCACAACTGCGACCTCGTAAACCTCGAGGATATGCTCCAGAACGGTACCGTTATCACGGGAACCTTAATAGAAAGACCCCATAGCTTCTCGACTGCTTGTAATATTGCCACTCAGATAATTGCTCAGGTAGCAAGCAATCAGTACGGCGGTCAGTCCATTTCGCTGACCCACCTCGCGCCATTTGTTCAGGTTTCGCGTGAGAAGATTCGCCGTCAGGTCGAGGCAGAGCTTGCTGACCTTGGAGTAGATGTCAAGGAAGAAAAGGTGGCGGAGATGACTGAAAAGAGACTTCGCGACGAGATTCGCCGCGGCGTTCAAACCATTCAGTATCAGGTTGTCACCCTTCTCACCACAAACGGACAGGCTCCCTTTGTTACTGTATTTATGTATCTTGGCGAAGCTAAGAACGAGCAGGAGAAGGCAGACCTTGCCCTCATTATCGAGGAGGTTCTGCTTCAGCGTTACCAGGGCGTTAAAAATGAAAAGGGTATATGGGTAACACCGGCATTTCCGAAGCTCATTTATGTTCTTGAAGAGGATAATATCCACGAAGGCTCAAAGTATTGGGAGCTCACCCGTCTTGCCGCTAAGTGTACCGCAAAGAGAATGGTGCCCGACTACATCTCCGAAAAGATGATGAAGAAGCTCAAGGTTGACCAGAACGGAAACGGTCAGTGCTACACCTGTATGGGTTGCCGCTCCTTCCTCACCACCTATGTTGACGAAAACGGAAATCCCAAGTATTACGGCTGCTTTAATCAGGGCGTTGTTACCATCAACCTTGTTGACGTAGCCCTGTCATCGGGCGGAGATAAGGAAAAATTCTGGAAGATCTTTGATGAGCGACTTGAGCTTTGCCACAGAGCGCTGCTCTGCCGTCATGAAAGACTTAAGGGCACTCTTTCCGATGCCGCTCCCATTCTCTGGCAGCACGGCGCGCTTGCCCGTCTTGAGAAGGGCGAACCCATTGATAAGCTGCTCTTCGGCGGATATTCTACCATTTCGCTCGGTTACGCAGGACTTTATGAATGCGTAAAATATATGACAGGCAAGAGCCATACTGACCCCGAGGCAACTCCCTTTGCGCTTGAGGTTATGGAGCTTATGAACGCTGCTTGCCGCAAGTGGAAGGCAGCGCACAATATTGACTTCTCACTCTACGGTACACCTCTTGAGTCGACTACCTATAAGTTTGCAAAGTGTCTCCAGAAGCGCTTCGGCGTTATCCCCGGCGTTACCGATAAGGGCTATATCACCAATTCTTACCATGTACATGTTACCGAGGAAATCGATGCGTTTGAGAAGCTTCGCTTCGAGGCACAGTTCCAGCATCTCTCGCCCGGCGGTGCTATCTCTTATGTAGAGGTTCCCGATATGCAGAACAACATCGAGGCAGTCCTCGAGGTTATGAAGTTTATCTACAACAATATCATATATGCAGAGCTTAACACCAAGTCTGACTACTGTCAGGAGTGCGGCTTTGACGGTGAGATAGAGATAGTAGAAGAAGAGGGCAAGCTTGTTTGGAAGTGTCCCAATTGCGGCAATACCGATCAGGATAAGATGAATGTCGCAAGAAGAACCTGCGGTTACATCGGTACGCAGTACTGGAATCAGGGACGTACTCAGGAAATAAAGGAAAGGGTACTGCACCTGTAAAATGTATTACGGAGATATAAAAAACTGTGATATTGCAAACGGAGAGGGTGTTCGTGTCACTCTCTTCGTTTCGGGTTGCACCAATCGGTGCGAGGGTTGTTTTCAGCCCCAGACCTGGGACTTCTCGTACGGTCAGCCGTTTACTCGCGAGACCGAGGACAAAATAATCGAGATGTTAAAGCCAAGCTATATAAAGGGACTCACCCTCCTCGGCGGAGAGCCCTTTGAGCCGGATAATCAGCGTGCACTGCTTCCCTTTGTTAAAAGGGTAAAGGAGATTTATCCCAATAAAAACATATGGGCGTTTACTGGCTTCACTTTAGAGCAGTTATGGGAAAAAGAGCCCCACCCAAGATGTGAAGCTACCGACGAGCTTCTGTATATGATAGATGTGCTCGTCGACGGCAGATTTGAAAAGGATAAGAAAAACCTTATGCTTAAATTCAGAGGTTCGAAAAATCAGCGTCTTATCGATATGAATGCCACCCGAGAAAATGGCACAATCACACTAT
>JAZQER010000006.1:0-21698 GCA_045539095.1 Acutalibacteraceae bacterium
CCTTCGGGAACTTGGGAAGCACGTGAACGCCGACCTTCATAAGAGTTTTTTCGCGTCCGCCGTAAGCGGTGTCATTTTCTATGGAAGTCGGATCGTAGCCATGTCGTTCTGTGAGCCAAGGAGTTGTTATCAGGTCTTGTCTTCCTAAGACCCGCTTGGCCTCCGACTTCCTTCGGGAACTTGGGAAGCACGTGAACGCCGACCTTCATAAGAGTTTTTTCGCGTCCGCCGTAAGCGGTGTCATTTTCTATGGATTCAAGTATATCCATAAGCTCCTCGCCGAGGAAAATAGAAAGCGCGGCAGGAGGAGCCTCGTGAGAGCCTAGACGGTGATCGTTACCTGCCGAGGCAACCGAGATGCGAAGCAGATCCTGATAATCATCTACCGCCTGTATTACGGCGCAGAGGAAGAGAAGGAACTGTGCATTCTCGTGGGGAGTTTCACCAGGATTTAAAAGGTTTACACCTGTATTAGTAGAAATAGACCAGTTGTTGTGCTTACCACTGCCGGCTACGCCCTTAAAGGGTTTTTCGTGAAGCAGACAAACCATACCGTGACGCTCGGCAATTTTTTTCATACGCTCCATAGTGAGCTGATTGTGGTCAACGGCTATATTGGTGGTAGCGTAAATAGGAGCAAGCTCGTGCTGTGCGGGAGCCGCCTCATTGTGCTCGGTTTTTGCGAGAACGCCAAGTTTCCAGAGCTCCTCGTTAAGCTCGGTCATAAAGGCTTGTACACGGGGCTTTATAACACCGAAATAGTGGTCGTCAAGCTCCTGTCCCTTGGGGGGCTTTGTGCCGAAAAGGGTGCGTCCTGTGTATATAAGGTCCTCGCGAAGCTCGTAAACCTCACGGTCGATAAGGAAATATTCCTGCTCGGGACCAACGGTGGTCTTAACGGCGGTAACATCTTCATTGCCGAAAACCCTTAGCAGACGCACAGCCTGCTTGTTTATCGCTTCCATTGAACGGAGGAGAGGAGTTTTCTTGTCAAGAGAATCGCCCGAATATGAACAGAAGGCGGTCGGAATGCAAAGCACATTATCCTTAATAAAGGCGAAAGAGGTAGGGTCCCATGTGGTATAACCGCGAGCCTCGAAGGTTGAACGAAGTCCTCCCGAGGGGAAGGAGGAAGCATCAGATTCGCCTTGTATCAGCTCCTTGCCCGAGAATTCAAGAATAATCTTGCCCTCTTTATCGGGAGTAATAAAGCTGTCGTGCTTTTCGGCTGTAAAGCCGGTCATCGGCTGGAACCAATGGGTAAAATGGGTCGCGCCCTTTTCAATAGCCCAATCCTTCATGGCATCTGCTACAACGGCAGCGGTAACCGAGTCAAGGCGCTTGCCGTTATGGATGGCGCGGTGAACAAGGTCATAGACCTCAGAGGGAAGTCTGTCTTTCATCACGCTTTCGCTGAACACATTTTCTCCGAAATAGTCTGCAACAGTTTTCATATATTGTCTCCTTTTATAATCAGGATAAAATTATATTCATTATATTATAACAAACTTTTTTCAATATGTCGATAGGTTTTATAAAAGATTTTTTTGGAAAAAAGCAAAAAAATCTTTTTTTATTATTTTGTCTATTGTAAAAGAGTTTTGTCGGGGGAATTTGAAATATTTGTCGCAGTCAGGAGAGGGGTGTAAAAAGGGGGAACAAAGGGCGTTTTTATGCAGTAAAGTGACGAACGATTTTTGTTGCCGAAGAGCTTTTCCGGTGCTACACTTACCTACACCGAAAGGTAAAAATTATATGAAATTCGGAGGAAAAATATGAAAAAGTTACTATCACTATTGCTTTGTTCGCTTATGATACTTACCCTTTTTGCCGGTTGCTTCGGCGGTAAGGATGAGGGAACGGTATATTACCTTAACTTTAAACCTGAGCAGGATGAAGCGTGGCAGAAGCTTGCTAAAAAATACACCGAGGAGACAGGCGTAAAGGTGGACGTTCTGACCGCTGCGGAGGGCAAGTATCAAGAGACGCTTACCGCCGAGATGGACAAAAACAAAATGCCCACCCTCTTTCAGGTGAGCGGGGCCGTAGGTCTTGAATCGTGGGGAGATTATTGTCTCGACCTTAAAGATACAGGGCTGTATAAACAGTTAGTGAATGATGACTTTGCTCTTTATGACGGTGACGAGGTCAAAGGCATTGCCTATGTTTACGAGGGATTTGGAATCATCGTGAATAAAAAGCTTCTTAATAAGGCAGGCTACTCGGTAGACGATATCAAGAGCTTTAATGATTTAAAACGGATTTCAGAGGATATCACTGCGCGCGAAGACGAGCTGGGCTTTGCCGCATTTACTTCCTCAACCCTTGATTCTTCTTCAAACTGGAGATTTTCGGGACACCTTGCAAACATGCCTCTTTACTATGAGTTTGCAGAGGACAATATCACCTCTCAGCCTGCGACTATAAAGGGCACATATCTTGAAAACTATAAAAACATCTGGGACCTTTATATCAACAATTCAACAGTTGCTAAGAACGCTATCACCACCGCTGTCAACGCGGCAGATGAGTTTCAAAAGGAAAAGGGCGTTTTCTATCAGAACGGCACATGGGCATATAACGATATCAAGGCTATAGGCGATGAGAATATCGGATTTATCCCGATATACGTAGGCGTAAAGGACGAAAATCAGGGAATCTGCTGTGGCACCGAGAACTATTGGGCGGTAAACAAGGAAGCCGATGAGGCTGATATCGAAGCTACTCTCAAATTCCTGGAGTGGGTCGTAACTTCTGAGGCGGGCACCACCGCGCTTGCTGATGATATGGGTTTTGTTTCGCCCTTTAAGGCGGCAAAAAATGTAGATAATGTACTCTGCAACATTATGAATAAGTATGTTGCCGAGGGCAGATACAACGTTTCGTGGGCGTTCAACTTCACCCCGAATGTTGATACCTGGAGAGCCGACCTTGTAAGTGCTCTTGCGGCGTATTCTGCTGGCACAGGCGATTGGGACGATGTTCGGACCGCCTTTGTAGACGGTTGGAAAAAGCAATACGCTTTATCTAAGCAGTAATTAGCAAAAAGCGAGGGGTGGAGCAACACCCCTCGCTGAATTAATAATTAATAATTAATAATGAATAATTTCGGTGCCTACGGCGCATTATATATTGTTTCGCGCAGCGAAACACATTAATTATTCATTATTCACTATTCATTATTCATTAAAAATCTTGCCGCATAACAAAAAGTCAAAGAGATATACTAAAAACGATATATACGTGGAGGAGATCCGATGAGAGGGAAAAGATACAGGGTAAATCCATCAGCTATTGCAAATAAACAGCAGAAACGGGCGGTGCGAAGATATGCGCCGATATTTTTGCTGCCCACAGTAGCCGCTTTTATAATTGGTTTTCTATGGCCATTTTTACAGGGCATTTATCTTTCTTTTTTTAGATTCAAGACCCTCAGAAACATAAAATTTACGGGACTCAGTAACTATGTAGCGGCATTTAATGACGGGCAGTTTTTCCGCTCCTTTCTCTTTACCCTTGCATTTACGGTAGTGTCGGTCCTGCTTATAAATGTGCTCGCCTTTTTGATAGCGCTGGCACTGACAAAGGGCATAAAAGGCTCGACCGCCTTTCGCACGATATTCTTTATGCCTAACCTAATCGGAGGTATCGTGCTCGGCTATATATGGAAAATAATCCTCGATGGCGCGATATACCGTTTTGCCGGCACGACACTTGCACTAAATGCTACCTACGGATTTTGGGGACTTGTTATACTCCTTTGCTGGCAGCAGATAGGATATATGATGATAATCTATATTGCGGGACTTCAGAATGTGCCTTCATCATATGTAGAAGCGGCGCGGATAGACGGCGCAAATGGATGGCAACTGCTTCGACACATAACACTGCCGAGCGTTATGCCTTCGGTGACGATCTGCACATTTCTGACCCTTACAAATTCATTTAAACTGTTTGACCAGAATCTGGCGCTTACAAATGGAAACCCTGCCCACGAGACCGAAATGCTGGCGCTAAATATCTATAAATCCTTTTATGAATCCACCACAAACATGGGCGTCGGTCAGGCAAAAGCGGTAATCTTCTTTGTTGCGGTGGTTATCATTGCTCTCGGTCAGCTTTATTTCACATCGCGTAAGGAGGCGGTATAAATGAGTATGGCTAAGTCGAAAAACGGCTGGATACGTATCCTGCCGACAGCGTTTTTTACGGTCCTTTGCTTTGTGTGGGTACTGCCTATCCTCATTGTGCTGATGAACTCCTTTAAAACGAGCGCGGGTATTACGCTTACTCCGTTTGAGCGTCCGACTGAGGAGACATTTGTAGGAATAGAAAACTATATAGGGGGAATAACCCACGGTAACTATCCGTTTTATATGTCGATGCTCTACAGCGTTATAATTACTGTATTGTCAGTGGGGCTTATACTGCTTTGTTGTTCTATGACGGCGTGGTTTATTACGAGGGTTGACACTGCTTTCACAAAAGTGATATACTATCTTTGTGTTTTTTCGATGGTAGTGCCGTTCCAGATGGTGATGTTCACCCTATCTCGCACGGCAAATTCACTTTATCTGAATACCCCCTTTACCATACCGATAATATATCTCGGCTTCGGCGCGGGGCTTGCGGTGTTCCTTTTTACAGGCTTTGTAAAGGGTATACCAATGGAGATAGAGGAAGCAGCTTCTATTGATGGTTGCACCCCTCTTCAGACCTTCTTCACAGTGGTGGCGCCTATTATGAAGTCAACCTATATTTCGGTTGGAATTTTGCAGATAATGTGGGTGTTTAACGATTATCTTTTGCCCTATCTGGTGCTTGACCGCACAAGGTATATGACCATTCCTATCCATATTCAGTTTTTACAGGGCAGCTACGGTAGGGTCGACTACGGCGCAACCATGGCGCTTATCGTGCTTTGCCTTGTTCCGATAGTAGTTATCTATATCATTTGTCAAAAACACATTATCAAGGGCGTACTGTCCGGAGCAGTTAAAGGATGATGTTTTTATGAGGACTTGCGGTATTTTAATGCCCATCTTCTCACTTTCGAGTAAATACGGAATAGGCACCTTTGGCAAAAAGGCTTATGAGTTTGTGGACTTTTTGAAAAAAGGCGGTCAGAGCTTTTGGCAAATACTGCCTCTGTCTCCGACAAATTACGGCGACTCTCCCTATCAGTCCTTTTCGTCCTATGCGGGCAATCCTTATTTTATTGATCCCGAAATACTGATAGAAGAGGGGCTTCTCACAAAAGAGGAAGCCGATTCCTTTGACTTTGGATCCGACCCCGACAAAATAGATTACGGAAAGCTTTATGAAAACCGTGCCGATTTGCTTCGTCTCGCCTACGGTCGGTTTGCTCCCCATAAGGACTATTACGATTTTATCAATAAAAACACCTATTGGCTGGATGATTACGCGCTTTTTTACGCTATAAAAAGCAAAAACCCCGAAAAACCGCTAGGCGAGTGGAACAAGAGTTTGAAGCAACGTGACGGAGAAAGACTAAGTGAGGTTCGTCGCGAGCTTGCCGACGAGGTCGAATTCTGTAAATTCGTGCAGTTCAAATTTTATGAACAATGGATCAAGCTTAAAGCTTATGCCAATAAAAATGGCGTTAAAATAATCGGTGATATACCGATATATGTAGCGGCAGATTCGGCTGACCTCTGGGCAGAGCCTGAACAGTTTATGGTCGATCAGGAGCTTCGGCCCTCCTTGGTAGCAGGCTGTCCGCCCGACGCTTTTTCGGCAGACGGTCAGCTTTGGGGAAATCCGCTTTACAACTTCGAACAGATGAAAGCCGACGGATATAAATGGTGGAAAAAAAGGTTCGGCTTTGCGCTCGGTCTTTACGATGTTGTGAGAATAGACCATTTCCGAGCCTTTGAATCTTTTTACGCTATTCCTGCCGAGGACGACACTGCCAAAAACGGCAGATGGATGAAAGGTCCCGGTATTGAACTTTTTAACGAAATCAAAAAGGAATATTCGGGAGAGCTTCCCATAATTGCCGAGGATCTGGGTTTTCTGACACCCGAGGTGCGCGGGCTGCTTCGCGATACGGGTTTCCCGGGAATGAAGGTGCTGCAATTTGCCTTTGATACCCGCGAGGAAAGCGATTATTTGCCGCATAATTACAATAATAACTGTGTTGTCTACACGGGTACTCACGATAACGATACCGTAAACGGTTGGACAAAGACGGCAGAGAAGAGTGATGTCGAAATGGCGCGCCGATATCTTCATGTTGATGATGAAGAGGGTTTTAATTGGGCTATGATGCGAGCTGCTATGATGAGCGTCGCCGACACCTGTATTCTTATGATGGCAGATATTTTAGGTCTTGGCAGCGAGGGCAGGATAAACATCCCGTCGACCCTCGGCGGCAACTGGCAGTGGAGAATTCGTGAGGGCTGTGTAAACGACTGGCTCGCAGGAATTCTTTATGAGAATACCGAACTCTATTGTCGACTGCCGACAAAAATGAATAATTAAAAATGAATAGTGAATAATTAATGTGCGGCTTCGCCGCGATTATATAAGGTTTCGGCAGAGCCGAAACACCGAAATTATTCATTATTCACTAAAAAGCACCTCGTTTGAGGTGCTTTTTCAGTGTACAACTTTTATACGGACCTTGACTTTTTTCACTATGCGCTTCTGTGTTGCGTATATGTAGTCATTCGCTGTTATTTTCTTGAGTAAAAGTTGATTAGGCGTTATACCATAGGTCATCCAGAATTCAGTTATTTTATCAAAAGTATCCTTTGGACAACGAGATTCGGCATACTGATAGTGGCCACGGCTGATGCCCATTCGGTTAGCAATCTCTTGTTGGTCAGACCGTAGTGCTGTCGCAGAATCTTCATATTCTTTTTGCAGTTTATCCAGATATCCATATTTTTACCCCATTAAAAAAGCGTGCAGCAGAGCCGCACGCGAAAAACGCGACTCTGGTTACACCACATAACCCACAAAACGAACCCGCATGTGAAAGAGTCTGCGTTTTTGCCAAAGGGTAAAAACACATACGGGTACATTGTTTTGAAATTGGATTATGTGGTACAATAATCATAGCATATTTTTAAAACAAGGTCAAGACGGTAAATAATTAAAAATGAATAGTGAATAATGTGCGGCTTCGCCGCAATTATATAAGGTTTCGGCAGAGCCGAAACACAGAAATTATTCATTAAAAAAGACCCTCAATCGAGGGTCTTTTTTATAACTTTATGACCGTGTGTTCGTATTCCGAAAATAGTTCGGGCTGATGGGTGACGGCGATTATAAGTCTGTCTTTATACTCGTCGGTGATCTTTTTGATGATATCACTTGCAAGCTCTGTATTTATGCCGTTAAAGGCTTCGTCAAGCAGTAGAACATCTCCGCCGAAAGCAAGAGCACGGGCTATCGCGACTCTACGCTTCATACCGCCCGAAAGCTCATCGGGATAGAGCTTTAAAGAGTCGGCGAGACCCATATCACAAAGCCTTTTTTCGGCTTCGGTTTTATCAGATACGAGCGCGACGTTATCGAGAGCAGAAAGAGTGGGAATAAGTCTGTCTTCTTGAAAAACGGCGGCGATTTTGGTGCCGTTTGTGTCGACAGAGCCACCGTCGGGTGATAAAAGACCTAAGATCAGTCGGGTCAGGGTCGTTTTTCCGTAGCCCGACGCGCCCGTTATAAGGACGATGCCCTTATCGGGCAGAGTGAGTGAGAAATTCTTTAGAACCTCTCTGCCGTCAAAAATGACCGAAATATTTTGGAGTTTTATCATATCTTTCGCCCTCCTTTTTTAAAAAGAAGCTTGAAGATTCCTTCAAAAATTAGGCTGAGTGCAACCACGACTACTGTCCACACAAGGACATCAGCGGTGTCAAGCACTACCTTGGCATCGTTCATTGCCTTACCGATAGCCACTCTCGGATAGCTTATGACCTCGGCGGCGATGCCCGATTTCCAGGCAAGACCGAGTGAAGTCAGTCCGCCCGAATAAAAATATGGTGCGAGCTGTGGTAATATCAGCTTTGTGAGGGACTTGTTGCGGGGAAGGCGGTAGGCCTTTGCCTTTTCTGAGAGGTTGGGGACGAGGGAGCGCAGTCCTGCCGAAATATTTTCCCATATTATCGGCACCACCATCAGCAGGGCGATAAATATCGGTATCGTGTCATTGTTGAGCCAAAGGTATGCGAGAAGGATAAAGGAGACAACGGGTGTTGCGCGCACCGTTCTGAGAGCAGGCGTTATAAACGTCTTTATAAAAGGCACATATTTTGTTACAAGCGCAAGCCAGAAGCCGAGCAAAGCTCCCGCTATGAAGCCTGCAATAATGCGGATAAGAGATGCCCATACGGTTTTCCAGAAGTCAGCGCTTGTCGAAAGCTCAAAAAGCCGTCTGACAACTGTATGCGGATAGGGCAAAAATATTTCTTTGTCAATAAAAAAGGCAACAAGATACCATACCACCGCCCAGAAGGCGGCGGCAAGTAAAGCTTTTAATATCTTAGGGTACAAAGTAGAAGCCTTCATCCGGAACAGCTCCTCCTACAGATTTGGGGTTGGCGGCATACAGAACACTGAAGTAGCCTTCGATAGCGGGCTTCATATCTGCGCCCGATACGAGGGTCAGGTTGCAGTTGGGGATAGCCTTGGTTGCAAGTGCGGCCTTGGGTACTATGCCATAGGTCTCGCAGAGAGCGCCTGCCTCGGCGGGGTTTTCTTTGGCGTAATTTATAGAATCCTCGAGCTGGTCAATAAAGAGCTTCACCTGCTCGGGATGAGCCTCTAAGAATTCATTTCTGACTATAACACAGCCCATAGTGAGCTTGCTGTTTTCGTCGGCAACCTTGTTCCACTCATCATTGAGATTCAAGGCAATGCGAAGATCCTTGTTCTGTGCCATAGCAGAGGATACGTTCGGCTCGGGCAGCATGCCGAGAACACATTCACCTGCCGCCATTAAAGCTGCAAGCTCAGAGTGCTCTGCTTTAAACTCGATGGTTATGTCTTTACCTACCTCAAGACCGTTCTTCAGGAGTATATAGTTCAGAACATACTCGGGATTTGCACCCTGACCTGTAGCATAGACCGTCTTGCCGCGAAGGTCGGCAACAGAGTTTATGGTATTTCCGTTTTCAAGAACGTAAAGAGAACCGAGGGTGTTGATAGCAATCATTTTAATGCCCTTTTCGGTGCTCTTGTAAAGTGTAGCGGCAAGGTTTGTGGGAACGGCGGCAATATCAACCTTTCCGCCTGCTACTGCCGAAACGGCTTCGGTCGGCTGAGCGGCAATAGTAAATGTGTATTTGGAATTATCCTGCTTTGCGGCATCATCCATCATCTTAGCCATACCGATACCTGTGGGGCCTTTGAGGGCTAAGATACGGGTGTCAACAGGCTCTACAGTGGGTGTAGTATCCGAAGAAGCGGGGTCACCGACAGATGAGACAGTATCACCGCCGCAACCTGCAAGCAGGGTCAGAGCGAGTATCAGTGTGAGTAAAAGTGCAATTAATTTTTTCATTTTGATTTCTCCTTAATGTATATCTTTCAAAGCGTTTCTCTGGGCGACAACTATATTTTTGCCGTCGATACGTATAGCGCCTGAATTTTCAAGGTCAGCGCGAGCACGGTAGAGACTCGCGCGGCTGATGTCAAGTGTCTTTGCAAGGGCGGTGAAGTTAATATTTTTACAAAGGTCATCCTCGGCGTTTTGGAGTATGTATTTTGCAAGCCTTTCGGTGGCTTCCTTTGATGTAAAGGTAGAAATTCGGCGGTTTAAAAACTCCACTCTGCCGCAAAGAAAGCGGATATATTCTACCGCTCTTGAGGGGTCTGAGTGTATTAGTTTTTCTACCCCTTCACGGGTAATGAAAAGCACCCGACAGGCAGTTGCTGCCTTTATTTTGCTGAAAGGAAGAGAGGAACTTTCGCAGAAAATACTTGCTGCGCCGAAAAGCTCACCCACAGTAAATGTCTTGAGCGCACTCTTCGTGCCGTCTGCGCAAAGTGCCGTTGCCCGTCCGCTGAGCAGCAGACCGAGACAGTCGTGGCTCTTCTCTTCACCGAAAACAGTCTCGCCTTTTGCAAAACTCATAACTTCACAATATTCGGAGTGCAAAAAATGATCAAGACTTGTGTCGCTTTCGCCGCCAAAGAGAAAGCAACCCTGCAAAATTTTTATATCAGAGCAAGTTGACACAACCCTACCCCCAAAACTGTTTCATATGAGACATATTTATAATAACACATCGTTATTTAATTGTCAATCTTAAATGTTAAAATTTTGTTTACACATTTTTTCTTTGCGGGTGCAATAATATTATAAGGAATTAAAGGAATAAAAGCAGTTTTTTCAGAGGTGAATGTAAGTGACAGATAAACGCCTTTTACTGATAGTCAATCCGCGCGCGGGAACAGGTAAGATAAAGCCGCAACTTTTCAGAGTGGTAGATATACTTTCTAAGGAAGGTTTCGAGGTTACCGTTTATCCGACCAAGAAGCAGATGGACGCTTATAACAGGATATGTGAGGGCATAGATGACTTTGAAAGGCTGGTCGTGTGCGGCGGCGATGGAACGCTGAATGAAGTCGTGAACGGCGTCATTACGTCAAATGCCGATGTAACCATAGGATACATTCCGGCAGGAACGCTTAATGAATGGTCGAGTGGTCTTAAAATATCGCGCAATATCGAGCAGGCGGCAAAGGACGCTGTGGGCGGTAGAGAGACGACCCTTGATGTCGGTATTTTCGATGACAGATATTTCACGTACACTGCATCTTTTGGCGCTTTTACCGAGGCGTCATATTCTGCGCCTCAGGATGTAAAAAATGTTCTCGGTCAAGCGGCATATTTCTTCGAGGGAATAAAAAGTCTCGGAAATATAAAACCCATTTCGCTGAGCATTGAGACCGAAACCAAAAAGATTGAGGGAGATTTCCTTTTCGGCGCTGTATCAAATTCTCTTTCGGTCGGCGGCGTTCTGAAGCTTAATGAAAATGCCGTAGCCTTAAATGACGGTTTTTTTGAGGTGTTGCTTATCCGTCATCCGGAAACACTTGCTCAGCTTCAGCAGATACTGGACGGTATTGTCAAAAAAGACTTTAACCGAAAAGGAATAGAATTTTTTAAAGCGGCAAAGATAACCGTTCGTTCGGATAAAAAAATAGACTGGACCCTCGACGGCGAGCATGCCCGCGGAGAAAAGGAAACGAATATAACCAATCTTAACAACCGAATCAGATTTATGGTACCGAATAAATAAACAGAAGTCTGTCATATGACAGACTTCTGTTTATTTACAGTTATTATAACGTTTCAAATCCTACAAGCAGTCCGCCTTTTTCTGCGTAGAAGCTACAGAGCGCTTTACAGTTGTAGAGCTTTATTTTTGCGTTTTTGAATTCATTTTTAAGAAGAGCTGCCAGCTCTTTTGCGGCGCTTTCATTAAAACAGTGAGCGATACGGATACTGCCGTCGACACAGCCGATAGCTTTCATATGGCTTACTATGGTCTCGAGGGCCTTTTTCTCGCCGCGACATTTGTTAAGCGGCTCAAGGTCGCCGCGATCGCTTGCCTTTCCAACCACGCGTATGCCGAGAAGTCCTGCCATTTTGGCAACAAGAGGACTAACGCGTCCGTTGTTTGCGAGATTTTTCATAGATTCAAGCATAAACAGAAGTCGGGTCTTAGCCGAGTATTTTGTTATTGCTTTACAGATGCAGTCAAAATCCTTATTTGCAAGAACAAGCTCTTCAATTTTGTCTATGATCAGCGCTATCTCAGGACCCGCAGTGAGCGAGTTGAGAACGAATACCTTTCGGTCGGGATACTGCTCCTCATAGGTTTGCTTTGCGAGAACTGCGGCGTTATAGCTGCCCGACAGTGTTGCTGTGATGGTGACACAATATATTTCCTCTGCATCTCCAAAAGCACCGAGCCAGTCTGCCGCGTTGGGGCAGGAGGTCGAGGATTTACCGTTGTAGTTACCCAGCTCGTCGACCATAGCCTTTACATCAAGGTTCTCGTCATCGACATATTCTTTATCTGCGGTGATGATTTTAAGGGGAGCCGACTCGAAATCGACCGAGGAGAGGGAAAACAGATCTGCAGAGGAGTCTGCAACTATCTTAATGCGCTTGTTACTCATGATAAGGACCTTTCTAAATTACGTAGAAGAAAATACAAATAAACTGTAAAATGCTGCCGAGCACCACAAAGAGGTGAAATACCGAGTGGATGTATCGGCATTTTCTGCCGAAGCCGTAAAAAACGGCACCAACGGTATAGGAAATTCCGCCTGCGAGAAGCCACATAAGACCCGCAAAGGGGATAGCTCTTATCGCGGTGGGAGCCGCGATGACTATGCACCAGCCCATGCCGATATAGCATATCATAGAGAGGACTGAATATTTTTTAAGGTCTATCGCAGTAAAAGTCGCTGCCATAGCCGCAAGTCCCCACACTATCCCGAAAATGACCCAAGCCCAAACGGGCGAAACGGGACGGATAGAGCAGAAAAGTACAGGCGTGTAGGTGCCGCCGATAAGGAAATATATTGTACAGTGGTCAAGCACCTGAAAGACCTTTTTTGCCATCGGATGGGTCAGAGCGTGGTAAATGCTCGACATAGCATAAAGCGAAATAAGAGAAGCGCCGTATATTGCTGAGCCGACTATAGCCCAAGTGTTAGCGTGGAGAGTTGAACGAATCACACAGAGCACTAGCGCAATAACGCCGAAGCCGCCGCCGACAATATGGGACACGTAGTTAAATATCTCCTCACCGCGAGTATAGTCGGGCAGGATGCGGTTACAAAGACGGGTCCTCGTCATTATCTTTCGCTTCCCAGGAAAAAGAGTGCCATTGTACCGGGACCTGAGTGAGCACCGATAACGGGGCCTACATCGGTGATGAGGGTGACCTCTCGGCCATATTTTTCCTTAACTATATTGGCAAGGAGTTTTGCATCCTCTTCGCAGTCACCATGGGAGATCCATACAGGGGAATCGGGCTGGATGGCGGCTCCAAGGCGTTCCGACAAAGCCGCGAGGGAGGCTTTTCTGCCGCGTGCAGTAGTGACCTTAGTAAGATGTCCTTCGTTATCAACATGAAGAATGGGCTTTATACCGAGAAGACCGCCGACAAAAGCTACGGTCGGGGAAACTCTTCCTCCGCGCTTTAAGTATTCAAGGTCATCTACCGTAAACCAGTGAGCAAGAGAAGGGACGATATTCTTTGCAAACTCAGCGGTCTCTTCAAGGCTTTTTCCCGACTCTTTCTCTTTTACGGTGAGATAGACTTGCATACCAAAGCCTGCCGAAGCGGCAAGTGAGTCAACACAGATGATCTTTCGGTTGGGGTACTCCTCTCTGAGTTCATCAGCGGCTATACAAGCAGAGTTGTATGTAGTGCTGAGTCCGGAAGAAAATCCGAGATATAAAACATCCATTCCTTCCTTGAGCTCTGCTTCAAAGAAATCTTTAAAGGCCGCAACATTAACAGCCGAGGTCTTTGCACATCTTCCGGCTCTCATCTGCTCATAGAAATCGGTGGGTGTAAGGTCAAAGTTACTGTAGGACTTATCCTCGTCGGTAAAGGTGAAATGTAGGCTTAAAAACTTTACGCCGAGCCCATTTAAGAATTCGGGCTTTAAGTCGCATGCGGAATCGGTAAGTATCACATAATTGTTCATACAGTCATCTCCGAAAAATAATCAAAATAAGAACGGTCGATAGAACATCGGCCGCAATTAAATTATAGTCATTATCAGCACTTATTTAAACCTACAGTAGTTAAAATTTTCTAAACCAACGAAAAACCGTCGGTAGAGTTCGCAAAAACTGACTCTACCCGCAGTAGAATAGTGCCTCAAAACCCTTTACTTATCGGACTTGATTTATTCTACCGCTTGTGATATAATGACAGTGATCAGTGGTCGGCTTGGCAGAGATACTTAACTATCGTTTTTTAAACGAAATATATTAATTTTTCAATATTTGTTCTTAATTTCTTCGGCATGGAGCCGTGATACAGGAGATATATGATGAACGATTTAAAACCTATTATTGCTAAAAATATTCAAGATCTCAGAGTCTCAGCGGGTATGACACAGATAGAGCTTGCGGAGAAACTGAGTTATACCGACAAGGCTGTATCCAAATGGGAGAGGGGCGAGTCGGTGCCGGACATTTCGGTTCTGGTTCGAATTGCCGAGCTTTTTACGGTGACGGTCGATTATCTTGTGCACGAACATAATGAAGCCGTACCGGTAAAAGAACTTGGACGCGACCGTGTCCGCAACCGAGGACTCATCACGGGCATCAGCATAGTTCTTGTATGGTTGGTCGCTACATTCATATATGTGTCTACCGATATCGCATCGGTTGAAGTGTCCTATCGCTGGCTTGCTTTTGTATGGGCAGTACCTGCCTCGTCGGTTGTCTGGTTGGTTTTCAACTCGATATGGTTTAATCAAAGAATAAATTACATAATTATTTCACTACTTATGTGGTCGGCGCTTGCCGCAGTATATCTTACATTGCTTATAGCAGGTCTAAATTGGTGGATACTTTTCGTGCTTGGAATTCCCGGACAAATCATAATACTTATGTGGTCGGGAATAAAAATGAGAAGAAAGGGAACAGCAGACAGTAATATTAAATAAAAAAGGATTTATAGTCGAGCTGCTTTTGCGCGGCCTTGCCATACTTAGTTTAGGTAGCTGCGCCTTGACCTCTGAAGTTACGGCCGTTGAATAACAATGTATGCGATTCACGCACAATTTGGTAAGAAGCGGCTCAAAACCTGCTTTAATTTAGTAATTATGTCCTATAGCGATGTATAAATTTGTGAAAATTGTCACTATTTTATGTCGCTTTAATATGCTAAAATATTAAAAATGTAATTCACTTTACATATAATTAATAAAGAGGAGACTTTTATTATGAAAATGACAAAGATTTTTGCTGTAGTTATGGCTCTTGTTCTTTGCCTTGGCTGTTTAGCCGGCTGCGGTGGAACAAACTACACCAAGGACAACGACAAGTTCGTTATCGGTGTGTCGGGACCTCTTACAGGCGGCGCAGCAGTTTACGGCGTTGCTGTTAAGAACTCTGCACAGATGGCAGTTGACGAGATCAATGCTGCCGGTGGACTTGACGGTGTTATGTTCGAGCTTGTTGCCACCGATGATCAGCACGATCCTACCAAGGTTGCAGCTAACTATGCTTCAATGCTTGAGGGCGGTATGCAGATATCTCTCGGTACCGTTACCACAAACCCCGGTCTTGAGTTCTCAAAGCTTTCTGTAGAGGATAATGTATTCTTCATTACCCCCTCTGCTTCGGGAGACAAGATTCCTGAGTTTGAAAACGGTTTCCAGATGTGCTTCGCAGACTCCAACCAGGGTGCTGCTGCAGCTGCACAGGTAAACGAGCTTTACAAGAATCAGACTATCGGCGTATTCTACAAATCTGATGACGCTTATTCTAAGGGCATCTTTGATAAGTTCAAGGCTAACCTTGATTCTTCCATCACTCTTGTTGAGACTGTATTCACAGGTGAAGCTGATGACTTCTCTGCACAAATCAGCACACTTAAGGATTGCAAGTTCGTGTTTATGCCCATTTACTATGAGCCCGCTGCAATCTTTATGACTCAGGCTAAGGACACTATCGCTCCCGATGCTATCTACTATGGATGCGACGGATTTGACGGTCTCGCAGGTCAGCTTGACCTTTCGACTATTTCTCAGGAAGTTTCTATGCTTTCTCACTTTGATTCGGGCGCTACCGAAGGCGCTGCCGCAGAATTCGTAAAGAAGTATACAGAGAAGTTCGGTACCGATACGCTTAACCAGTTCGGCGCTTCTGCTTATGATTGCGTATACGCTATCTACAATGCTATGAAGGCTGCTAAAGAGGCAGGCAAGGAGATCGATGTTACCATTTCTGCATCTGATCTTTCCGACATCCTCAAGGCTGAGTTCACCGGCGACTTCACCTATTCGGGCGTTACCGGAACAAACATCACTTGGCAGGATAACGGCTATGTTTCTAAGGAAGCTGTAAAGTACACCCTCAAAGAGGCTACCGCTGACGAGAAATAATAGCGGTTTTCACTAAAATTTAAAATTTGATAATTTTGCCGGTGCGGAATTTCTGCTCCGGCAAATTGTTCTAATTAGAATGTAGGATTTTTTATGGAATTTATTGAAACTTTGATAAACGGTCTCAGTATCGGCAGTACCTATGCCATGATAGCACTCGGCTATACGATGGTTTACGGTATCGCCAAAATGCTGAACTTTGCGCACGGCGATGTTATCATGGTGGGCGGATATATGATCTTTTTGACTATGGCGTCTATAGGCAACCCGATTCTCGGACTGTTAGCCGCCGTGGCTTTCTGCGTGCTGCTAGGTATTACTATCGAGAAGGTTGCATATAAACCTCTCAGAGGTGCATCACCGCTTGCTGTTCTTATTACGGCGATCGGCGTCAGCTATCTTCTGCAATCGACCGCTCAGATAATCTTTGGCTCAGCGCCAAAGATGGTTATGATAGCTGATTTCGGCAATATTGAGATTGCAGGACTTAAAATTCATAGTTATGTTCTCATTACCCTCGTTTGCTCGATAATCATAATGGCGGCACTGTCCATATTTGTAAAGTATACAAAGACAGGCCGCGCTATGATAGCTGTGTCGGAGGATAGAGGTGCGGCTCAGCTTATGGGTATCAATGTAAATGCTATTATCACAATAACCTTTGCTATCGGCTCGGGACTTGCCGCATTCGCCGGCTTCTTTATGCTTATGAAGTCTCCCTCTCTTTCAAATACGCTTGGCGCAATGCCCGGAATAAAGGCATTCACGGCAGCGGTAATCGGCGGTATCGGCTCCATCCCCGGCGCTATGGTCGGCGGCATCCTTATGGGCATAGTTGAGGCTATCTCTTTCAAGATACCTGCTATTGCGCCTTATACCGACGCTATTGAGTTCCTCATCCTTATAGTAATTCTGTTGGTTCGCCCGTCGGGTATTCTCGGCAAGGTAAGAAGGGAGAAGGTATAATGGCAAGACTGTCAAATATCAAGTGGAAGCATTATGTAAACTACATAGCTATCGCTATTGTAACCGTCGTCTTTGGCGCTATGTCGCTTGGCGGTGCGCTTCCCTCAACAACCCTCTACCTCCTAGAAAAAATTGCTATTTCCATAATGCTTGCCGTATCGCTTTCGATGGTCGTAGGCTTCCTCGGCGAGCTGTCGCTCGGTCACGCGGGCTTTATGTGTGTCGGCGCTTATCTTGGCGGTAAAGCCTCGGTGCTTTTGGAGCCTGTTTTAGGTGATGGCGTAATCACTCTTCTTATATCCATTATAGTCGGTGGTTTAGTTGCTGCACTTTTCGGAGTTGTCATTGGATTGCCTGCTCTCAGACTTAAGGGAGACTACCTTGCTATCGTGACACTTGCTTTCGGTGAGATCGTCAGAACTGTGTTTATGAATTCGAGTGACGAGTCCTTCGGCGGTGCGCTTGGACTTCCTACTCCGAGATATGATAAGAACGAGCTTTTCATATTTGCATTTGTACTGGTGCTCGTTTGTCTTGCGGTAATTCAGAACCTTATCCGTTCCAAGCACGGAAGAGCCATCACGGCGATTCGTGATAATGAAATTGCCGCCAGAGCTACGGGTATAAACGTGACTAAGTACAAGCTTGCAGTATTTACAGTTTCATCCTTCTTTGCAGGTATAGCCGGCGTACTCTACAGCTATTCTAACTATACCGTTCAGTCAGCAAAGTTCAGCTATAACTACTCTATTGAGATACTTGTTATGGTCGTTCTCGGCGGAATGGGCAGTATTAACGGTTCTATCATTGCAGCCACTCTTATTACCTATCTGGACAACACTCTTCAGACAGTTCTTACGGGTGATCTTGCGGTGCTTCAGGACCTGCTTTATGCGCTTATCCTTATTGTTATCGTAATTTACAATAACGCGCCCTCACTCAAGGGCTTCAGAGAGCGCTACAACCTGCGGAGTCTCTTCGCAAGGTTCAGAAAACACGACCCGTCGCACCAGCATGACGACGAGGCCAAGTGGGACCGAGTGCCCACAAAGATCGATATGAACGAAGTTCTGTCGGTTGATATTCAGCCTCAGATGTCGACGGTCGATCCCGACAAAAAGGAGGGTAAATAATGTCTCAGATTATCCTCAAAACAGAAAATCTTGGTATTTCATTCGGCGGACTTCGTGCAGTTGATGATGTCAATATCGAGATAAAGAAAAAACAACTTTATGGTCTGGTAGGCCCTAACGGTGCAGGAAAAACTACAATATTTAATATCCTTACGGGCGTTTATAAGCCCACGACGGGCAAGGTTTACCTTGACGGCGAGGATATTACAGGCAAAACTCAGATGGTGATAAACCATAAGGGTATCGCTCGCACCTTCCAGAACATCCGTCTTTTCAACAATATGACGGTTATCAGAAACGTTCTCGTCGGACTTCATGATCAGCCTGAATTTAAGTGCAGTATGATAGAGAGTATGCTCCGCCTGCCTCGTCATTTTAAGATTGAAAAGGCAATGCGCGAGCGCGCAAAAGAGATACTTCGAATAGTTGGTCTTGAAGAGGAAAGAAACTTCCTTTCCTGCAATCTACCCTACGGAAAACAGAGAAAGCTCGAGATAGCTCGTGCGCTTGCAACTAACCCTAAGCTTCTGCTTCTCGACGAGCCTGCCGCAGGTATGAATCCTCACGAAACAGAGGATCTGATGGCTATCGTCAGACGCATTCGTGATGAATTTGATATGACCGTGCTTCTTATCGAGCACGATATGAAGTTCGTTTCGGGACTTTGTGACGAGGTCACCGTTCTTAACTTTGGTACGGTACTCGCTCAGGGCGATGCTGAAACCGCGCTTAACGACCCCGAAGTAATTCGGGCATACATTGGAGGATAACGCTATGGCATTATTGGAAGTAAAAGACCTAGAGGTTTATTACGGCGTTATCCGCGCCCTTAAAGGCATTAGCTTTGAAGTAAATGAGGGCGAGATTGTCACCCTTATCGGTGCAAACGGCGCGGGAAAAACCACCACAATGCAGTCTATAATCGGACTTATCCCGTCGCGTGGCGGCAGTGTTATCTTCGACGGTCACGATATCACCAAGATGCCCTGCCACAAGATAGTACATCTCGGCATGGCACAGGTTCCCGAGGGAAGAAGAATTTTCCAGGAGCTGACGGTTTATGAAAATCTTCTTATGGGTGGCTTCTCACAGAAGGACAAGTCGCAGATAAAGAATGATATCGAAAAGATATATGAGCGTTTCCCGAGACTCGGTGAGCGCCGCAACCAGATTGCGGGTACCCTTTCGGGCGGTGAGCAGCAGATGCTCGCTATGGGCCGTGCGATGATGAGCCATCCGAAGCTACTTCTTCTTGATGAGCCGTCGATGGGACTTTCACCGCTCCTTGTTGATCAGGTTTTCGAAATTATCAAGGATTTCCGTGACGATGGCACCACTGTTCTCCTCGTAGAGCAGAACGCCGGTAAATCCCTAGCAATATCCGACCGTGCTTATGTTCTTGAGCTTGGCGAAATAGTTCTTTCGGGCACAGGCTCCGAGCTTGCCGCAAGCGAAGAGGTCAAAAAAGCATATCTCGGCGGCTAATTCGTGCAAAAAAGGCGAACATTGTTCGCCTTTTTTAAATGAATAATTAATAATGAATAATTATGGTGTTCCCATTGGGAACGGAATTATAGGGATATATAGCGTTTCGCTTTCTGAATGGATTCCGTAATACTTAAGACACAGGAGATAATAGTATGAACATCGCAATAATCACGGGTGCATCGAGCGGTATGGGAAGGGAGTTTGTCCGTCAGCTTTGTGCAGAGGATTCTTTCGACGAGGTGTGGGTCATTGCGCGTAGAAAGGAAAGACTCGAGGAACTACAAAATGAGATACCGTACAAGGTAAGGGCGATAGCTCTTGATCTGACAAAGAGTGAATCGTATGACGAGTATAAGGCTATTTTAGAGGCGGAAAAGCCGGAGGTTAAGGTGCTTGTCAATGCAAGCGGCTTTGGTGTTTTTGAGAAATTCGAAAACATACCTCTTTCACAGCAGCTTGATATGATAGACCTAAACGATAAGGCACTGGTGGCTATGACCTACATCACCTTGCCCTATTTAAATCGCGGCTCCAAGGTATATCAGATAGGCTCGCTCTCTTCGTTCCAGCCCGTGCCCTATATAGGAGTGTATGGCGCGACCAAGGCGTTTGTACTTTCCTTTACAAGGGCGATAAATGCAGAGCTTAAAGGATCCGGCATAAAAATGATGGCGGTCTGCCCTGGCTGGGTCAGAACGGAGTTCTTTGATACCGCGGTCGTTGATGACTCTGTCATCACCTATTATAATCAGTTCTTCACTGCCGAGCAGGTAGTTAAAAGAGCGATTTGCGATATGCGAAAAGGCAAGGATATATCAGTCGTCGGCCCGATGATACGTCTTCAGGTGTTGGCAACAAAATTGCTTCCCCACAAGCTTGTTATGTGGATATGGCTGAAACAGCAGAAGAAATAAAATAGATGCTTTCAAGAATTGTAAGTGTCATAGCAGTTACCTGCGTTGAAAAATACTACTCGTTGAAAATAAGGTTCAAGCTGGTCACTGATATGAAAGAAAAATGGGATAAAATGAAAGAAATAGTTAAGAAATATATGTAAATAAAAACCACTAGTTCAACTAGTGGTTTTCACCACCCCTAGAAGGGGTAACACTGGCTAAGCCCCTAAAAGGGGCCTCTGATGTTTAGCAGCGCATTACTTCTTCGGGCAGCCGCTCACGTGCGGCTGTCTTTTTTTGCCTACTGCTTCTTGCTACCCGTAAACGGGTCTATGTATTCTTTTATACTTATCTGCTCTGCCATTTAATCATCTTCCAATTGTTTTTTGATATATTCGGCAATAGCTTTTTTGTTTCGACCGACCGTATCCACATAATATCCTCGACACCAAAAACTCCTCGACCCATATTTATACTTTAAATGTGAGTGTCGGTCGAAAATCATAAGTGTACTTTTACCCTTGATATATCCCATAAACTGTGCTATACTTATATGCGGTGGAATACTTACCAGCATATGTATGTGGTCGGGGCATGCTTCTGCCTATATGATTACTACATCTTTTTGCTCGCATAATTTTCTCAGTATTTCACCTATATCTCTTTTTATTTGTCCATATATTTCTTTTCTTCTATACTTTGGGGCAAAACTATATGGTACTGACATCTATACTTTGAATGTGAACTGCTTCTTATTTCATTATTTTTTTCTTTCATTTGAAAAACCTCCTGTATTTTAGTAATGCGGCTGCCAAACCACTACTATTATACACGAGGTTCTTCTTTTCTTTTAGTCTTTTTCGGGCTTGCTTCTAGCTCGCCCTTTTTTATTGTAGCTTCGCTCTCTTTATTATCCCCCAGTAGAACCGGGGGTTTATTTCCACCCCTAAAGACACCAAAAAAATGAGGGTTCGGTTTTGACCGAACCTTCTTTTTTACGTATGATTTTTATTTTGTTACAAGATGCACGCGGAAGCCACCGATATCACCCTTGAAGTAAGCAAACTTAACGTTGGCCTTATCGTCGTAGGTG
>JAZQER010000007.1:0-18716 GCA_045539095.1 Acutalibacteraceae bacterium
TCGTTCTTGAAGAGAAGCAGCCAATCCTGCTCATCACCCTCAACGTTTACCTTGATTTTTACGGTACAAGCATTGATTTCTTCCGATTCATCAAGCTTGTCAAGTTTACCCTGACTTCTGAGGTATTTCGCAGCAAGTGTGCCGATATCCATAAGGGTTACGGGCTTTGTTCTGCCGAGTTTTCTTCTTATATCGAGATATTCTTCAAAGGTCTTCTGTGTAAGCTCATCATCAAACTTAACATCCTCAATTTTGGTGTTAAATGTGGTATGACGGCAGTGGTCCGACCAATAGGTATCTATCATACGAATTTCGGTGATAGTGGGGTTTCTCTTTTCGGTCTTGAAATAGTCCTGACAGAACTTGATATCATCATTATCCATAGCAAGGCCGTAAGATTTGACAAAATCTGCAAGGCCTGTATCATCGAGCTCAAGGAAACCTTCAAGTATTGCAACCTCGGTGGGTATGTCGTACTTGGTGACGAGAGTCTCTGTAAACTCTAAAGATGCTTCTCTTGATTCAACGGGGTTGATAACATACTTCTTAACTGCGGCGATATCCTCCTCGGTAAGGTTACCGTAAAGGACGTAAACCCTTGCAGTCTTTACAAGCGGTCTCTCACCTTGACTGATTATCTGAATACACTGCGCGGCAGAGTCTGCTCTCTGGTCAAACTGTCCCGGGAGATATTCGGTAGCAAAGACAAATGCGCCTTCGGTATTCTCGACAGTTTCAGTCACTATATCGAGCTGAGGCTCGCTGAAAACGGTGCCGACAGCATAATCAAAAAGGTCCTTTTCAATATTCTCGACGTCGTAACGGTTAAGAAGACGAAGCCCTTCTAAATTCTTTATCTGAAGGAATGCGCGAAGATCAGAAAGCAATGATGCCGCTTCGTTTGCCAGTTCCTTTTTCTTTTCAACATAAATACGATAAACCATTATAAATCCCCTTATTTTAATGCCTTTAAAGCTCTCCCGCCAATATCGTGGCGGTAGAAAGCGTTATCAAAGGTAACCTTATCCACTTCGGCATAAGCCTTGTCAATAGCATCTTTAAGATTGTCAGCAGTAGCGACTACACCGAGGACTCGGCCGCCAGCGGTAACAACCTTACCGTCCGAAAATTTTGCGCCTGCAACGTAGACCTCTGCTTTACAAGTCTCAGCTATCTTAATTTCAAAGCCGGAATCGTACTTCTGCGGGTATCCCTTTGAAGCCATAACTACACAACAAGCTGCGCCCTTAGAGAACTTGACGTCTACCTCGCCGAGTCTCTCCTCTGCCACCGCCTTCATAACGGTGAAAAGGTCAGACTCAAGAAGAGGCAGCACTACCTGAGTTTCGGGGTCACCGAAACGGCAGTTATATTCAATTACTTTAGGACCGTTTGGAGTGAGCATAAGTCCGAAATAAAGGCAACCCTTGAAGGTTCTTCCCTCTTTATTCATTGCGTCCATAGTGGGAAGGAATATCTTTTCAATACACTCTGCCGCAATATCGTCGGTGTAATAGGGGTTTGGCGCGATGGTACCCATACCGCCAGTGTTTAATCCTTCATCGTTATCAAGAGCGCGCTTGTGGTCCATTGAGGAAACCATAGGAACCAGAGTTTTACCGTCTGTAAAGGATAGGACAGAAACCTCGGGACCTGTAAGAAACTCCTCGATTACAATATTGCTTCCCGACTCGCCGAATACCTTATCACCCATAATGGATTTAACGGCATCGTATGCTTCTTCGCGGGTAAAGCAAATAAGAACACCTTTACCGAGAGCAAGTCCGTCAGCCTTAACGACAGTGGGGATGGGGGCTGTTTTTAAATATTCGAGTGCGGCATCCATATTCGAGAAAACTTCATATTCTGCGGTGGGAATACCGTACTTTTTCATAAGATTCTTTGAAAAGACCTTACTACCCTCGATTATTGCAGCATTAGCGCGAGGACCGAAACAAGGAACTCCGATAGCCTCAAGGGCATCCACACAACCGAGTACAAGCGGATCATCGGGAGCGACAACTGCGAAATCTATTGCCTTTGCCTTGGCAAAATCAACTATAGCAGGAATGTCCTTAGCACCGATTGCGACGCACTCTGCATCGTCCTTCATGCCGCCATTACCGGGGAGGGCATAAATCTTTTCTATATCCTTATTTTCTTTTAACTTTTTTATGATGGCATGCTCTCTTCCGCCGCCACCGACAACCATTATTTTCAAAATATTCAACCTTTCAAAAATTAGTGGTGGAACAGTCTCATTCCCGTAAATGCCATAGACATACCATACTTATTGCAGCACTCTATTACAACATCATCACGGATAGAGCCGCCCGGCTCTGCAATATAGGAAACACCGCTCTTCTTTGCACGTTCAATATTATCATCAAACGGGAAGAACGCATCTGAGCCAAGGGCAACACCTGTGATAGTGTCGAGATAGGCTCTCTGCTCTGCTTGAGTGAATGGCTCGGGTCTTTCGGTAAAGTATTTCTGCCAGTTACCGTCGGCGCAGACATCCTCTTCATTTTGGTTGATATATCCATCAATAACATTATCTCTGTCAGGTCTGCCGAGAGTATCCTTAAAGGGAAGGTTCAGAACCTTATCGTGCTGACGGAGCTGCCATGTGTCTGCCTTGCCTCCTGCAAGACGGGTGCAGTGAACACGCGACTGCTGACCTGCGCCAACGCCGATAGCCTGACCGTCTACCGCATAGCAAACCGAGTTTGACTGTGTGTATTTAAGGGTTATGAGAGCAATGATAAGGTCACGTACTGCGCTCTCTGGCATATTTTTATTTTCGGTTACAACATTGGTGAGAAGCTCCCGGTTTATTTTAAACTCGTTTCTTCCCTGCTCAAAGGTGATACCGTAGACCTGCTTATGTTCAATTTCTGCGGGAACATAATTGGGATCGATCTTTACAATATTATATGTACCTTTTCTCTTGGACTTAAGGATTTCAAGCGCTTCGGGCTCATAACCGGGAGCAATAACTCCATCCGAAACCTCGCGCTTGATAAGGTTTGCGGTTGCAACATCGCAAATATCGGATAATGCTACCCAGTCACCGAATGAGCACATACGGTCGGTACCGCGGGCTCTGGCATAAGCACATGCCAGGGGCGACTCATCAAGTCCCTCTATATCATCAACAAAGCAAGCCTTTTTAAGTTTATCAGATAGAGGTAATCCTATAGCCGCCGAGGTGGGGCTTACGTGCTTGAAAGATGTAACCGCAGGCATTCCGAGAGCCTCTTTGAGTTCCTTTACAAGTTGCCATGAGTTGAATGCATCAAGGAAGTTAATAAAACCGGGTCTGCCATTCAAAATTTCAATCGGAAGCTCACTGCCATCGTGCATAAAAATCTTTGCAGGCTTCTGGTTGGGGTTGCAGCCATATTTAAGTTCAAATTCTGTCATTTATATACCCTCTTACTTATTCTTGTTTACAATTCTTGTCTCAGTCTCGCCAGTCTCGATATCAATATATCTTACAAAGAGAGAAACCTTGTTATCTTCATTTAAATTTTTCCAAATAAGGTCGGTGAGCTCATCAATAGAAACATCTGGAAGCTCGAGTGTTTTCGGCTCGCCCTCATATGACGGGAGCGGATTTCCGTCCGAGTTATAGGTGTGAATGAACTTTGCTCTGCCTGCAATGGGGTTTGAATAAGCGTATGTAAATCTCTCGCAGGAGGCGTCATCACCCTCGGCGGATTTCAAAATCGACATAGCGAAGTTCATTCCGTCGGCTTCGCGTCTGATAATACCAGAAATACGGGGAGTAAAGTTCGGCTTGTCGTCCTCAAACTCGCGAGTGCGAAGTGCCTGTTCAAAGGTCATCTGCTTATCCATAAGGTCATAAATAGTATCGGTCTGGTCTCCGTTTGTAACAATGGTCTTATTGCCAAGCACACGTACGGGATAATAAATGATAAGATGAGGGTCGATCATTTTAGACTCATCAAAGGCTTTTGTTCTCATAGCCTCACCCTCTGCCACAAAAACACGGTTACGGCTGTTTTCGCTTCTGCCCATAATGAAATAGGCGGTTACAGCCTTTTTGGAGTCGGCGCTCTTGCCGATTATGATTCCTCTGCCGTGATAGGCAAGAGAGTTCAGTTCATTTGCGATAGTTGAAATTTTCATTTATCTTTCCTCACCTTTTCAATATTTCAGCACAAACCTTTTCGGTAGCCTCGGGAAGTATTATCCACTCAGCCTGCTCCATAACTCTTTTTTGTAAAACTTCGGGGGTGTCCCCTTCTTTTATCTCGACCGCTTTTTGGAGAATTATTCTGCCGCCGTCGGGAATCTCGTTGACAAAATGCACCGTAGCTCCAGTTACCTTTACACCATACGAGAGCGCTGCTTCGTGAACGTGAAGACCGTAAAAGCCTTCACCGCAAAAGGACGGAATAAGCGACGGGTGAACATTTATAATGCGATTTTCAAAGTGTTTTGTGAATTTTTCACTTAGAATACACATAAAACCTGCAAGAACGATAACATTTATATTCTCATTGTCAAGTTTCTCGATAAGATCATCCTCGAACGAAGGGTTACCGCGTTTTTCGATCACTGCGGTATTTATTCCGGCGTTCTCTGCTCTTGTAAGAGCATACGCATCAGGTTTATTTGAAATAACAAGGCAGATCTCACCGCTTTTGATAATTCCGCTCTCCTCGGCATCAATAAGTGCCTGAAGATTTGTCCCGCCGCCTGATACAAGTACTGCTATACGTGCCTTTTGCATAGTCTCACCACCGAATTATTCTAAAATAACGCCTTCGTCACTCTTAACTATCTCGCCGAGGATATAAGCATTCTCACCGTTAGCGTTCAGTATTTCTACTGCTTTTTCTGCATCCTCTGCTTTTACAACAACGCTCATTCCAACACCCATATTGAAGGTGTTAAACATATCGCGCTCGGGGATATTACCGACCTTGGAGATAAGCTCAAATATGGGAAGAACGCGAACATCGCTCTTCTTTATTTTTGCTGAGAAGCCTTCAGGAAGACTTCTCGGAATATTTTCATAAAAGCCACCACCTGTAATGTGGGAAACTGCCTTAACATCTACCTCTTTCATCAGAGAGAGCATAGATTTAACGTAAATTTTTGTGGGAGTGAGAAGTGTCTCACCAAGGGTCTTGCCGCCGAGTTCATCAGCATAAGCCGAAAGGTCTGCCGACTCAATATCAAAAACCTTACGGACAAGAGAGAAGCCGTTTGAATGAACACCGGTGGAAGCAAGAGCGATAATAGCATCACCCTCTGCAACCTTCTTGTTGTCGAGCATCTTTGACTTGTCTACGATACCGGTACAGTAGCCAGCGAGGTCATAGTCATCTTCGGGCATAAGACCGGGATGCTCTGCAGTCTCTCCGCCGATAAGTGCGCAACCTGCCTGAACACAACCCTCTGCAACACCACTGACGATAGCAGCTATTTTCTCGGGGTAGTTCTTACCGCAAGCGATATAGTCAAGGAAGAAGAGTGGCTTTGCTCCGCAGCAGATAATATCATTAACACACATAGCAACTGCATCAATACCGATGGTATCGTGTCGGTCTAAAAGCTGTGCGAGCTTAACCTTGGTGCCGCAGCCGTCAGTTCCTGCAACAAGAACAGGCTCTTTGATTCCTTCAAGATTTAAGCCAAAGCAACCGCCGAAGCCGCCTACGTCATCAAGGCAGCCCTCATTTTTAGTGCGGGCAATATGTTTTTTCATAAGTTCAACAGACTTATAACCTGCAGTAATATCAACACCGGCTGCAGCGTAGCTGTCAGATTTAGATTTGTTATGCATAGTTCTTAATATCCTTTCAGAATTATTACTCTTTTCCGTTCCAGCAGTAGGTACATAGATTTTCGGGCGGTATACCGATTGCTTCAATTATTCCCTCAAGTGATTGGAATTCCAACGAAGCAAAATGAAGTTCCTTACATATATGGTCTCTGAGTTTCTTTCCTCTCTCTGTATCGGGGTCTGAATACTCATCAATATACTTAAAGCCCTCTTCGCCCTCAAGGTCGAATATTGTTCTTCTGGCAATAAGCTCCATATCGCTTGTTGCTCTTGTAAAGTTAAGATATCTACAACCGAACATTATCGGAGGACAAGCCGAACGTATGTGAACGCTCTTTGCGCCGTTGTCATAAAGAAAATCAACCGTTTCCTTAAGCTGAGTGCCGCGAACGATAGAGTCATCCACAAAAAGCAGATTTTTCTCTTGAATGAGCTCGTGAACGGGAATCTGCTTCATTCTTGCAACGCGGTTTCTCTCCTTCTGGTTCTGCGGTGTGAAACTGCGTGACCAGGTGGGTGTATATTTGATAAATGCACGGGCAAACTGGACGCCGCTTGTATGAGCATAACCTATAGCATGAGGTGTTCCCGAATCGGGCACTCCGCCAACAAAATCTATCCCTGAAGCAATACCATTTTCTATATCGCGCTTTGCCATTATATTACCGTTACGGTAGCGCATTACCTCAACATTTACTCCCTCATAGGTAGAAGTCGAATATCCGTAATAGCTCCACAGAAAGGCACATATCTTCATCTTTTCGCCAGGGGCTGCAAGTTGGATCATACGGTCGGCCTGAATTTCGACTATCTCACCGGGGCCAAGCTCCTTAATCATATCGTAACCAAGCTTTGTGAAGGCAAAAGGCTCAAAGGATACACAATGTCCATCTTCTCTTTTACCGACACTAAGAGGTATTCTGCCGAGGCGGTCTCTTGCCGCTATAATACTTCCGTTGTCCCTAAGAATGAGTATTGATGCTGTTCCGTCGATTTCGTTCTGCGCAAACTTAATGCCCTCACAGATAGAACATTTTTGGTTAATGAGCGCGCCAACAATCTCGGTAGCGTTTACCTTGCCTCCTGTCATTGCACCAAAATGTCCTACATTGTCTTTTAAGTATCTGTCAATAAGTAGGTCCGCATTATTTATTCTGCCGATAACGCAGATCGCATATGTACCGTGTTTAGAACGAATAAGGAGCGGCTGCGGATCGTAGTCACTTATACAGCCGATCGCCGCCGTTCCCTTCATTTCGTCAAATACATCCTCAAACTTTGTACGGAAGGGTGAGTTCTGAATATTATGGATCTCACGCTGAAGTCCGATCTCGCTGTCAAAGGCCGCCATACCGGCTCTGCGTGTTCCTAAATGAGAATGGTAGTCTGTGCCGAAGAAAACGTCAGAAACGGCATCCTCGTGACAAACTGCTCCGAAAAATCCACCCATAGTTTACTCCTTGTAGGATATAATTTTTAAATTAAATTTTATTTTTTGTTTTTATGCAAAGAAAAGCTTTGATAGGGTCATCGGGTCGATGTACTCGCCGTTCTTGTAAACGCGCATATTGCCCGAAGCAATCTCGTCAATGAGCATTACCTTACCGTCAGCATCGTAACCAAACTCAAACTTGATATCGTAAAGAACAAGTCCCTTTTCTAAAAGGTCGTCAGCAACGATCTTGGTAATCTTCTGGGTCATTTCCTTAATATCGTCATACTGTTCTGCCGTCATGACACCAAGGCAGATAAGTCCATCCTTTGTTACAAGCGGATCTCCCTTCTCGTCATTTTTGAAAGTAGTTTCAACATAAGCGGGAAGATCTGCACCCTCTTCAATATAATCGCTGTAACGGCGAAGGAAGCTTCCTACAGCCTTATGGCGGCAGATTACCTCAAGTCCCTTACCAAAAGCCTTTGCAGGAAGAACCTCCATAGTTGTCTTCTCAAGATCCGCGCTTACATAGTGTGTCTTGATGCCTGCAGCGTTTACCTTTTCAAAGAAATAAATGGACATACGAAGGTTTACATCACCGACACCGTCGATAGTAAGTCCTACAGTGTTCTCGCCCGGGTCAAAGACGCCATCTTTACCTGTGCAATCGTCCTTAAACAGAAGTTCGTAGTTTCCGTTGTCAAGAGCATAAACATTTTTTGTTTTTCCGGTGTAAACAAGTTTCTTTTCCATAATTTAATTACTCCTTTGAATAATAGATTTACATATTTTTGATTTTTTCAACAACTGCTGCGTCCTTCTCAAGAACAGTCGCAGCGTCCTTTGCTCTTTTAGAGTCAAGTCTATCAGCAAGGGACTTGTCCTCAACCGCAATTATCTGGGCGGCTAAAAGCGCAGCATTTGCTCCGCCGTTTACCGCAACAGTTGCAACGGGAATACCTGTCGGCATCATAACGGTCGAAAGCAGAGCATCCATTCCGTCAAAGCAAGATGACTTGCAGGGTATTCCAATGACTGGAAGTGTCGTGTTTGCGGCTAAAGCGCCTGCAAGATGTGCCGCCATTCCTGCGGCGGCAATAATAACACCAAAACCGTTCTCTCTTGCCGAAATTGCAAAATCCCTTGCCTCGACAGGTGTTCTGTGAGCTGAGTAGATATGAACCTCATAAGGAACTTTAAGAGAGTTAAGCATATCGGTGGTTTTTTTGATGATAGGAAGATCTGAATCACTTCCCATTACTATTCCGACTTTCTTCATAAAATATCCTCCAATCAAAAAAGGGCAAAACAACCCCTAAATTTCGAGTTGCATTGCCCAGACGGTCGACATAAATACGGTATTTTTGCTCCCCTGCGGTAACCCGCTATCCGTCAGTAACAAAAACCCTTAACAAAGTAATTTTAATACATATTTATTATACTATTATATACACTTGAAAGTCAAGTAAAATAAGAAACAACCGAATCCCGAATTTTCTGCAAAAATGACCAAATATTGACCACTTGAAATCGTTCCGAAATATGATATAATACTATTTAATACGGAGGTTGAAAAATATGGCAATGGAAAGAAGAGTTACGCTTCCTGCTCCCGAGCAAATAAAACAAGATTATCCCCTCTCCGCTTCGGTTATCGAGAAGAAGGCGGCAAGAGATAAAGAAATTGCTGAAGTGTTTGTCGGTAATTTAAACAAGTTTATCCTTATCATAGGACCTTGCTCTGCCGATTCTGAAGAACCGGTGCTTGAATATATCGGACGACTGAAAAATATACAGGATAAGGTCGATGACAAAATTCTTATAATTCCGAGAATATACACTAACAAGCCGCGCACCACGGGCGATGGCTACAAAGGTATGATTCACCAGCCCGATCCCAACAAAAAGCCCGATATGCTGAAAGGTCTGCTTGCCATAAGAGACCTTCATAAAAGAGCGGTTGAAGAAACCGGTTTCTCTTGTGCGGATGAAATGCTCTACCCCGAAAACTTTGCATATCTTGACGATATTCTCGGCTATGTTGCCATCGGAGCGAGGTCCGTAGAGAATCAGCAGCACAGACTCGTCAGCTCCGGAATGAACATTCCTGTCGGAATGAAGAATCCCACAAGTGGCGACTTTTCAGTTATGATGAACTCTATCACCGCAGCCCAGCATCCTCATGACTTCATCTACAGAAGCGCAGAGGTTTCTACTTCTGGCAATCCCCTCGCACATGCAATACTGCGCGGCTCTGTAAACAAGCACGGACAGTCTATTCCAAACTATCATTATGAGGATTTAATACGTCTTTATGATGACTATTCAAAAAGGCAGCTGCACAATATGGCTGTTATCGTAGATTTGAATCACTCGAATTCCAACAAGCAGTATTTAGAGCAGATTAGAATCTCAAAGGAAGTTCTTCATTCAAGAAGACATTCAGCCGACATAAATAAGATGGTAAAAGGTCTTATGATAGAAAGCTATATCGAAGACGGTTCGCAGAAAATCGGTGACGGCATTTATGGCAAGAGCATCACCGACCCTTGCCTTGGCTGGGAAAAGACCGAAAGACTTATTTTCAATATCGCAGACGCTCTATAAATATAAAACGCACCAGGTAATGCTTGGTGCGTTTTATATTTATAATAACCACTTGTAAACTTTTCTAATTTATAGCTTTATTCTTCCATTTTCCGCGGCTGTAGAAAATAACCGTAAGCAGCGCACCGATGACCCATGAAAGCAGAAGAGATATCTGTATGCATTCGCTTCTGCCAAAAGGCAGCCCTTCCGTACGAGTCAAGAAAGATATACCGTAAGCTATAGGCACGCGCACAGCAACAGTTGTAATAAGCGATATCCACATCGGCGTCATCGTATCACCTGCACCGCGCATAATACCCGACAGACTTTGTGTGACTGCTACAGCAATATAACCTACTGCCAAAATACACATAAGATAATAACTTGTATCTACAAGAGATACCGTATCGGTAAATATTCCCATAAGTGCTTTTCCAAAGATAAGGATAATACCTGTAATAAATGTGGAACAACCCACCGCAAGCAGTGTTCCCTGCTTTGCGCCTTTTTTTACTCGGTCATAAAGCCCTGCTCCGACATTCTGTCCCGCATAGGTAGTAAGCGCTGTACCAAAAGAGAAATTAGGCATCATTGCAAAGCCGTCAACACGCATAACTACCACGTTTGCGGCAATAAACTGCTCTCCAAACTGATTTGTAAGAGACTGAACGATTATCATCGCAGAGGAGAATATTGCCTGAGTAGCACCCGAAGGTAATCCCAATTTTATAATTGTTTTAACAAACTGACCTACAGGCTTTAAGTATTTTAAGCCAAAGTCAAAAAATTCTCTCATTCTTGCGAGCTTTATAAAGCAAAGAATTGATGAGACCACTTGCGCTATAACCGTAGCAAGAGCGACACCCGCAACACCCATGCCGAGTGATGCTACAAAATAGACATCAAGCCCGATATTGATGACTGTTGCCACAAGCAGGTATACAAGAGCTGAGATGGAATCTCCAAGTCCTCGGATAATACCGGAAAGAATATTATAATATGCCATTCCTGCCATTCCGACCAGGGATATCATAAGATAATCGGCACACCAATCGTGTATTGAATCGGGAGTGTTAAGCACCGTCAGTATCGGGTCGATAAGAGGTGCCGCTACTACTATAAGCAGCACGCAGGCTATTGCGGTGACGGTTATACAGTTACCAACCGTATATGACAGTTTTTCACGGTTTCGAGCGCCAAAATATTGAGAAACCATAATACTTGCCCCTGCCGAAATTCCGATAAACAAAACAAGCAACAGATTCAATATAGGAGTTGCGCTGCCAACTGCGGCAAGGGCGTTATCCCCTACATAGTTACCTACCACAATACTGTCTACCGTGCTGTAAAGCTGTTGGGCAATGTTTCCTATAAGCATTGGCAAGGTAAATATTATTATACTTTTCCAAGGAGACCCTACCGTCATATCTGTAGGAGAAAATATTCTTTTAAAAGACCCGTTCATTTTAACCTCTAATACTAATTATACAATAACTTAAGCCATACTCAATAATTTTACAAACTAAATGCACCCGATATAGAGTGCATTTTGATATTTTAATCAAAAAGCGGAGTTGAGAAATAGCGTTCTGCCGTGTCGGGCAAAACAGCAACAACTCTCTTGCCGCGACCGAGCTTCTTTGCAAGCTTAATTGCAGCGGCAACGTTTGTTCCGCTCGAAATTCCGCAAAGTATTCCCTCTTTTGAAGCAAGGTCTTTAGAGGTCCGAAGAGCCTCTTCATCCTTTATGATGCAGACATCGTCAATTATATTCTGATTTAAAATCGCGGGAATTATTCCATCGCCGATTCCCATTTGTATATGAGTGCCAATAGAGCCACCCGAAAGTATCGCGGCATTTTCAGGCTCTACCGCCCAGATTATGATATCGGGGTTGTGCTCTTTTAAAACCTCCCCGATGCCGGTTATTGTACCACCCGTGCCTATTCCCGAACAAAAGCCGTGTATAGGGCCGTCAACCTGTTTTAAAATCTCAACAGCAGTGCCATTTCTTTGAATTTCAGGGTTTGCAGGATTTTCAAACTGCTGCGGTACAAAGACATTCGGGTCTTCCGCCTTCATCTTAAGGGCAAGATTAAGACATTCCTCTATACAAAGTCCAATATTACCGTCATCGTGAACAAGAATAACCTCTGCTCCGTACTGATTAACGAGTTTTCTTCTCTCCTCGCTGACCGAGTCGGGCATAATTATCTTCACCTTATAGCCTCTTACTGCACCGACAAGAGCAAGACCTATACCCTGATTACCGCTTGTGGGCTCAACGATAACAGTGTTTTCATTTAAAAGCCCCTTGCTCTCAGCGTCAAGTATCATATTAAAAGCCGTACGCGTTTTAATAGAGCCACCGACATTGAGACCCTCAAATTTTACAAGAATCTCTGCCATATTGTCATCGAGCATTCGGTTAAGCCGTATTATGGGGGTGTTCCCCATCGCATCTAAAATATTACTGCATATCATAGAAAAAGCCTTTCGATTTACAAATTAAGGGAATTATAGCATACGATGATAGTTTTTGCAATCTAAAATAACTCGTTATGAATAATTTTTATTGCCTCATCCATCACATTCTGAGCGGCAGATGTTATACCCTGTGAATTTGTCAGCATAACAATGATGTAAGGGTTGCCATCCTTCCATACTATGCCGGCATCACTCATTGAGTGCCATCCACCGCCACTGTTAAAGCCCTGCTTATGTGAATATGTGATATCCGAGAGAGCCTTTGAAGCAAAGTTCTGTTCGGTTCCTGTACAGGTGGAGTATAAAAACTCGGCATGCGTTGCCTCCTCGCTTATGAGATAGCGATATATCTCGCGCCACATAACTGCGTGCTCGTCGGCCTTTGTGCGAAGTGCCCAGACGGTAGGCTTTATCTGAAGTGAGGGACATCCTAAGCCGTTCACCCACTTATTATATCCCTCTCTTCCAAAATAGGCAACTTGCATATTGTATCCGACATTATCCGAAATAGACATACTTTTCGTGATAATGGTTTTCAAATCGAATATTGTACCGTAATCGGAGAATTTCATATCACCCGTTCCCCAATCAGGGTCACGGTGCTCATATTTATACTCCATTTTGGTGTCGAGTGAACCGTTGCCCTTATCCATTTCAAGACAGTTATAAAGGGAATAAAAAGCCTTTATAGTGCAGGCAGGGAAAATCTCGGCATCGGCATTAAAACTGACGGCTTTTCTGTTATCAAGCGAATATGCAACGAGAGCAACCTCTCTTGAATAACCGGAAAGAAGCGTCTCCAGTCTTGATATCGCATTCAAATATTTTTCGTCGGTAAGGTCTCCGAGCGCGGTTATTTTCTTTCCCGAGGGAATCTGCAAAAGCAGGTCACCATATTCGTTTTTTTGTTCAATAACAGGCACACCGAAATCAGTAGTTGTTGGCCTTATATCGCTCGGGTTTGTTTCTTCGCTCGAAATATCGCTTTGAGAAAAGTCACTCACAGATGATACCGTCGAGCTTGTGTTATCAACCTGAGCACAGGCAGAAAAAGCCACAATTATACAAAGCCATAAAACTAACATTTTCGATAAGATAAAAGTTCTTGTCATAACTGCCGTCCTTTTATTAAAATACTACTTTATTCTACCATTAAACTCTTCAAAAAGCAATAAAAAGGACTCTTACGAGTCCTTTTTAGCAGTATCAATAGTGTTTTTGAATACAACAAAACGGTCATAAAGATATTCCGTAACAAAGTTTATAAGCATTGTGCCGATAAATACAAGGTCATTATTCCAACCGATACCCTCGCCTGTGAGTACGTGACCCCACCAGGTAGAAATAGGTGTGAAAACTGCATAAAATATAGCTACTTTAAGCATAGCTACAGGCACATTACCTGCAGAATAAAAGGTGAACTTTCGGTTAAGGGTAAAATTCCAGACTACCGACAGAACAAGAGCCACAAGATAGGATATCCAATAGTCAAGCTTTGCTACCTTATCAAGCAATTCGAACGAAACGGTCTGAATAATACCGGCACTGATTGAAAACAAAGTGAATTTTATAGTTCGCCAGAATTCTTTTTTCTTGTTAGTCATAATAAAATTCCCCCAAAAAATATTCTCCTCAGGAGTATTTTACCACATTATTCATTATTTGGCAAGGCAACAACATCTTATATATAACGCTATAGGCTTTTTATCTATAACCTCTTCAAAAACATATGTATATTTTAGTAAACTAACCTTTTTAAAGCAGAGCGACAGTGTCGCTTATTTTAGTAAAATATCGTACACCTTCATTTTCAGTCGTGTTTTGGACGGCATCCCAAAGTTCAAACGGGTCGTTTTCTCTATCAGGCATATGGACAAGCAATACATCCTTTGCGCCAAGACTTTTTGTAAGAGTCCAAGAAGCCTTCGTATTGCAATATGCAAACGGAACTATTAAAACATCCGGCTTTGGTAAACCCGTGAAATCTTTCCACTGAAGCGGAGAAGCGTCACCCACAAACCATATACAGCGACTACCCTCAATTATGAAACTAAAATGCTCAATATCGTTCTTCCCGATATGACGAGTCTGTATTGCTCTGATTTGTACACTCCCCACCTTTAAAGCAGAGCACTCAGACCCTAAAACGGGTCTGAGTGTCTCGCGTTTATAAAGATTTACATAGCTTTCATCGTAGTGATCACGATGACGGTGGGTACAGCACAAGACATCTGGAAAGTGATTAATTAACTCTTTTCTGATATCAGTCGGTGTGCCGAGATAGTGGTCGATAGCTTCGCACACTCCGTCAATAAGTAGCGACACTCCATCCAACTCTATAAGCACCCCTGCATTTGCTGTACGTGTTATCTTCATTTATACACCCTGTTTTGAGCGGCGGAGAGCCTCAGCCTCGGTGCATCCGTTTTCAACAACGTGACCCGGGAGGGGTACAATCTTCTCGTGGATAGCATCGATTATCCATCCTGCCTGCGGGAAGAAGAACTCGTCAAACTCGAAGGGAGGTGTGATCCAGTTGCGTGCGCCAACAACTACCGGAGGTGCATCGAGGTCGTCGAAGCAAAGCTCGGTAATATTCTTAGCAACATCATTAAGGAAAGAGCCTCTTGCGCAAGCATCAGAAACGAGTACTACGCGGCCGGTCTTCTTAACAGACTCAATGATCTTTGTATAATCAAGCGGAACAAGAGAATGGATATTGATGATGTCTGCTTCCATTCCGTATTTCTCAGAAAGGGTCTTTGCAGCGTCAACAGCACGGTAAAGAGCCGCACCGATAGTAAGAATAGTAACGTCCTTACCGTCGCGAACCTTGTTGGTATCGCCGAACTCGATCTCATAACGCTCTGCAGGTACACCACCCTCATGGAACTGCTCGCCAACGTCATAAATTCTCTGGCTCTCGAAGAATACAACGGGATCTGTTCCCTTAAGAGCAGACTCCATAAGTCCCTTAGCCTCCCAAGGTGTTGCGGGGAAGCAGACCTTAAGACCGGGAATATGAGCACAGAGTGCAGTCCAATCCTGAGAGTGCTGAGCGCCGTACTTGGAGCCAACAGATACACGGAGAACTACGGGCATCTTAAGAATTCCTGCAGACATTGACTGCCACTTGGACATCTGGTTGAAGATTTCGTCGCCTGCGCAGCCGATAAAGTCAGCATACATAAGTTCAACAAGAGCACGACCGCCAGATACAGCGTAACCAACAGCTGTACCAACAATAGCAGCCTCAGCAATGGGAGAGTTGAAGAGACGGCAGTGCGGGAATGCGTCCATCATTCCACGGTAAACTGCGAATGCGCCGCCCCAGTCACGAACGTCCTCGCCGTAAGCGATAAGGGTCGGATCCTCATAGAAACGGTCATAGATAACCTCTGAAAGGGCATCACGGAGGTTAAAGAGCTTCATCTTGGAAACGGGCTTACCGTTAACAACGGGGCAACGCTCCTTCTCTTTAAGCTTCTTATAAGCAGGAACCTCAGCTAAAGGCATATTAACCTCAGGCTCGCGGTCGTCAAGCTTATCAATCTTCATGTTGGAGAACATCATACGCTCAACAACTGCAGGGTCTGCCTTAAAATCAACATAGGGGCTGATAGCGGGGTCAGAAGCAGCCTTACAGATCATAGTCATACGCTCAACCGTACCTGCAAGAATCTCTTCAAGCTTAGAATCAGCTACGACACCGGCATCAACAAGACCCTTGCGGTATGTGATGATCGGATCATATTCCTTCCAAGCATCCATCTCTTCCTTAGTACGATATGCATTCTGGTCAGAAGTAGAGTGACCTGAGAAGCGGTAGGTAAGAGTATCAAGAAGAACCGGACCTTCACCCTTACGAAGGATTTCGAGCTTTCTTTCCATAGCATCGATAACTGCGAGAGGATTGAAGCCGTCGATACGCTCTGCGTGGAACTGAGTCGGGCTGACACCTGAGCCGATACGAGCAAGCATATCGTAACCCATAGTCTCTCCTCTGGTCTGGTCACCCATTCCGTAGGAGTTATTGAATACATTGTAAAGAATCGGCATACCGCCGTTGTGGCTCTCCCAAAGGGTGTGGAACTGGTCCATAGCTGCAAAGTTCATTGCCTCCCAAACAGGTCCGCGAGCCATAGAGCCGTCGCCCGAGTTGCAGACAACGATACCCTGCTTGTCGTTTATCTTCTTGAAGAGGGCAGCACCGGTAGAGATAGCAGCCGAGCCACCAACGATAGCGTTGTTAGGATAAATACCAAAGGGAAGGAAGAAGGCATGCATCGAGCCGCCCATACCCTTGTGGAAACCGGTCTCACGAGCAAAAATCTCAGAAAGGGTACCGTAAAGGATGAAACGGATAGCAAGCTCCTTAGCATTGTCGCAAGGACCGAGCTTTTCGGTAGCACGGAGAGCCGAACCGCCGAGGAAGCCTTCCATAATTTCCATAAGCTGCTGTTCAGAGAGCTTCTCAATGCAGGAAAGAGCCTTTGCAAGAATTTCAGAATGGCTTCTGTGTGAACCAAAGGTAAAGTCATTCTGATCAAGCAGATAAGCCTGACCTACACAAGCAGCTTCCTGTCCTATTGAAAGATGGGCAGGGCCGGGGTATGTAGTTTCAATTCCGTTATAAAGTCCCTGAGTCTTAATCTGATTAAGCATAGACTCAAACTCACGGAGAACGGTGATGTCGCGATAGATACGAACGAGGTTATCGTCGCCGATATGCTTACGCTCGTCCTTGATGGACTTGTTGTAGACATTAACAGGAATGTCTTCGAAGGTGATTTTTCCTGCCGCACGGGTTTCAACAGGATCTACAAATAAACTCTTAGGCATAATAATATCTCCTTTGCTTTATGCAATTAAATGTGGAATATTGCTTCGCGGATGATTTCAGCCACGGTCGGATGCGGGAAAACAAGCTTTTCAAGTCGTGAGGGTGAAAGTTCGGTATCAACCATCATAGTTGCTGTCATAATTATCTCGGAAGCATAAGATCCAACCAAATGACAACCTACAAGACGGTTCTTGTCGGTATCAACAACAAGTTTAATAAAGCCTTTTCCGCCCTCGGTTTCTGCGAGATAGCGGCCTGCATAAGACATAGGAAGCTTAACTTCCTTGACATTCATTCCCTTTTCCTTTGCTCCTTCAAGGCTGTAGCCTACGCTTGCAACCTCGGGATCGGTATAGATAACGGAAGGAATTACATCGTAACGCATTTCATCCTTCTTGCCTACCATATGGTTTACAGCAACCTCTGCCTCGCGATATGCGGTGTGAGCAAGCATCAATTTTCCATTGCAGTCGCCTACCGCATAAACGTTGGAAACATTTGTGCAAAGGTGACGGTCTGTCTTGACGGCTGCCCTGTCCATTTCAACGCCGAGAGTCTCGATGCCGATACCTGCGGTAGCAGGCTTTCTTCCTGCAGAAAGGAGAACCTTATCGCAAGCGATCTCCTTCTTTTCTCCATTTTCTTCATAAATAACAGAGTTTGTCTTAACCTCAAGCACCTTGCAGGAAAGCTTGAACTCCATTCCTTTTTTTACGAAAGCATCGGTAAGAACCTTGCATATCTCGAGGTCAGTAGCGCCTGCGATCTTGGGCATCATTTCGATTTCTGTTACCTTTTTGCCGACCGAAGCGAAGTAATAAGCCATTTCAAGACCGATTACGCCGCCGCCGATAACGACGATAGATTCAGGCAGTGTCTTCTCATCGAGAACTTCGCGGTTAGTAACTACGAAGCCGCTTGCAAGTCCTTCCTTGAGTCCCGGTACGGGAGGAACGACAGTCTCAGAACCCGAAGCGATACAAAGGCGTTTGCCCTCATAAACGGTGCCGTCAGCCTCAATAGCAAAGCCGTTAGCACATTTACCCTTGATAACTGCATCAGCCGAAACTACGGTGACTTTGTTTGCCTTCATAGTAGCTCCTACGCCTGCAACAAGGGTAGCAACAACCTTATTTTTTCTGTCGATAACCTTTGCATGGTCATAATTTACAGTGCCGTCAACAGTTACGCCGAAAGCCTCGCTATACTTGGCATGGCGATACATCTTTGACGAATTAAGAAGGGTCTTGGTGGGGATACAGCCTTCATTAAGGCAAGTTCCGCCAAGTGCTTTCTTCTCGAAAACGGCTACTTTAAGGCCGTTCTGTGCAGCGCGCTCAGCACAAAGATATCCGCCGGGGCCTCCGCCAAGAACTAATAAATCAAAAACTTCCATTTTTATATCTCCTTATTTCGCTAGCAGAACGGTGAAGTTTTCAAGGTTCTGACAAAGTTCCTTCTGGAAACGGGCGGCAGGTGTACCGTCTACTGCGCGGTGATCATAGCTGAGAGAAAGACCCATTGCAGGATAGATAGCAATT
>JAZQER010000008.1:0-26296 GCA_045539095.1 Acutalibacteraceae bacterium
CCCCGAAAATCATCCACTAAAGGATAGCAAAAAGTTTCCTGTAACTGCTCTTTGTGATGAGCCATTTATGCTTCTTGAAAAAGGGGCAAAAGCTGAAATATCTGAAATCTTTGAGCGTAACAATTTAACTCCCAATGTGAAATTTACCACTTGGGACGACTATGCGGTAATGTCTATGGTAGAAAGTGGTCTCGGCATTGCGATACTTCCTGAACTGATATTAAAGCGTGTGCCATATAGAATTCTTGCAAAAGAGCTTGACGTTCCGGCATATCGCAATATCGGACTTGCTTTAAGAGACAAGAAAACCGCCTCACTTGCGGTGAAACGTTTTATTGACTATTTGCAGTATAGATAAGAAAGATGGCGGCAAGGAGAATTATTCTCCCTGCCGCCATTCTCAAATTATTGAAGAAATTGTGTTTTAAGAAGTCCCAACGTCCTTTAATCAACAACATTGACACATCTATCTTGTATAATGGTAGGTACCATTTTACAGATAGGAGAATCACCATGTTCAGAAATTACAGAAACTACAAAATACAGCGCAGAAAGGATGGACGATACACTGCTCGCGTCATGGATCAAGGGCATACCACTTCCTTTTATGGTCGAACCAAAAAGGAAGTACAAAGAAAGCTCGAGGTATATATTGACGAGTTAAATTCCAGTGCGCAAACGAAATACGAAATGTCGCATCCCACAAAATATATGACACTTAGGAATTGGGCGTACCTTTGCCTAAATACCTATTGTGTTGCAAACATCCAGGGCAACACCTATGCTGCCTATGAGAGACTGATCCGTTTGCATTTTGGCGAATTGGGTGATATGCCCGTTGGACGCATCTCGAGCTTGATGGTACAAAAGCATATTACCAACTGCTCACTGCTTGTGGACGAAAACGGCATCAGCGAGAATCACCTGTGTCGTTTGCGCAATCTTATGCATATGATTTTTGAATACGCAATTCAAAACAATATGATCCAACACAACCCAACCAAAGGAGTCCGTATACCCAAAACCGGCATAAACGAAAACCGAGCATTAGCTCCGGACGAGGTTGAACGGCTTATTAACGCAGTACACAACTCTGACCACTTGGTTATGTTTTGCATTATCGTTTGTCTCTTTACAGGTCTTAGACGAGTCGAGTTGATTGGTCTGAAATGGAGCAACGTCGACTTTGAAAAGCGAACCATCACCATAGATCATCAGCTTGTACGAGAATACAAGATCAACCCCACGGATGAAGCCAAAACGAGCTACGTCCCTAAGGCCACAAAAACCAAAAACGGAAGGCGAACAATCCATATGATAGAGCCTTTGGCAAAGGAATTTGAAGAGTATAAGCGAAAACTTTTGGAATACCAGGCGAAACGAGGAATCACACATTCAGAAGACGATTATGTGTTCCCCAGCCGGACCAACAACGGATTTGCCAGCAAGACGTTTTATAAATACTATCACGAAATCTTGGAAGCGGCTGACCTAACCGGCATCAATTTTCATACACTTCGTCACACCTTTGCTACTATGTGCCTAGAATCCGGCATGGATATCTTTACGATTTCAAAAACATTGGGACATGCAAGCGTAAAAATCACCGGCGACGTATATTTACATATGTCCCAGTCACATCAAAAAATATGTCTGGATCAGCTAACCTCCGCCTATATTTAGAGCCATCGAGATTTGATAGTGTGCTCATTGGTTCTGCTTTTCATAAGATCGCCGGAAAAACACCTTCAAATTGTCCCAAGTTCGTTGGAGCAGCAGCAAAACAGCTGATTTCAAGGGAAAATCAGATCAAAAGCGTAGTTTAGAGCAACTGATTTATCATTGTGTGCTCCAAAAAAGATCCCAATTTTGAAGTAAATTGAAGTAGAAAATTTAAGTCAAGCATCATAACATCATAACATTAAACTTTGCTTTTTTAGAAAGGGGTTGATTTTTTGCGTCGGAATTTGCTTCAAGGGTATTTTCCAAAAATAGAGAAAAGCCCCGAAAACCCAGTGTTTTCAAGGCTTTTTAGATATTCAAAATATAGGCCGAATTAACGAGCGCGTGTTTAACAGTCATGTGCTCCTTTTTTTATGCCATTTACATAGATTTATATGGACTTATGGGGCGTTTTGGGCCCTAAAAACGGCACTTTTCCATTATGTCCACCTGCAAATTTTTTGACTCAAATTCCGTCTTCTTGACCCTAAAAAATAGAGCCACAAAGAATACAACATATGCTCCCCCCTCTTTTTTGATACAAAAGCTGACCCAAAAAATTTATTTTTCCTAATTTCTGGTGATGTTTTCTTGAAACGCAACCATAATCTCTCATAAATTATTAGCATAGAAGTTCATCACAAAATGAACAAATGATACGACACTGCAATGAGCCGGACATTGCAGACGGATGAACGTGCCAAACTTCTAAATAATTAAGAAGGAGGCTATCGCATGTCTGAAGCCAAAAATCTCGTGCCAATTTACCACAAGATCACACTAACGATCGATGAGGCGAATAAACTCACCAACATCGGCATCAACAGAATCGATGCTCATCTGCGCAAACCAAACTGCCCGTTTGTGTTGTTCGTGGGGAAAAAGAAATTGGTAAAACGTAAAGAGTTTGAAGAGTATATCAGCAAAACTCTTTGTTTCTGATAGCATTTCACAAATTCTTGCGGAAAAGTTTTCATTATTGTCTTGAGAAAAAGGGCGCACTGTGTTATAATTATAGTGTAGCAGTGTGCTCTTTTTCGCCAAGGCGGAAAGGAGTTCATCTATGGGAAAGAATCTCAAAGGCAAAGAATGTGGTAAGGGTATCTACCAAAGAAAGGATGGTCTATACAGCGCAAGGTTTATAGATAAATTTGGAAAAAGACACGAAAAATATTTCCAAACAATTCCGGAAGCACGCAACTGGATGGAGGACGCAAAATACGCCGACAAACACGAAGAAGTTTTTGTTGCGACCGAGACCACCGTTGACGAATGGTTTGACTTTTGGTTTGAGAATATCGTTGGAGACTTAGCTCCCAACACGCTTCGAAACTACCGTGAGCGATATATTCAGAACATCCAACCCGTTATGGGTAGGATGCTAATCTCCGATGTTAAGCCGATGCATTGCAAAAAAGTATTCATCCAAATGGATGCCAACTATGCAGGCTCAACCATCCGTCAAACTTACATCACCATGGGTACAATGTTCAAGGCGGCAAAAATGAACGACCTGATCAGAAAGCATCCCATGGACGGCGTTCGGTTCACCAAGCCCATCCGAGCGAAGGACGATATCAAATTCCTGACACGGGATGAGCAACGGATCTTCCTTGAACAAGCAAAACGTTCTCACAACTATAACCAGTATGCTCTGATTCTTGAAACCGGTTTGCGAACAGGCGAACTGATTGGTCTGACCTGGGATGCGATTGATTTTGAGAAACGCACCCTGACCGTAAACAAGACGTTGGAGTTTCGGTACAACAGCCAGACCTGGCGTGCAGGACCGCCCAAGACGCCACAGAGCTATCGAACCATTCCGCTAACGGACAGGGCTTACGAAATTCTTAAAAGCGTCTGGGAGAGCCGTGAGGGACGCAAAGAGTCCCCTATCCTATCGGAGACCTTGGAATATATGGATCGTCGTACAGGCGTCACCTCAAAGATTGTGATGCGAGATCTTGTATTTATCAACTGGCGCACCGGAGCACCGGCCAAAAACAGCTCTTACGATACCCATCTTTACAAGCTCTGCGACGAAGCAGGGATCGAACGTTTTTGTATGCACGCTTTACGCCACACTTATGCGACACGTGCTATCGAAAGCGGAATGCAGCCGAAAGTGCTGCAAAAATTGTTAGGTCACGCCAGCATACAAACGACCATGGATCGGTACGTTCACGTAACGGACGAATCTATGGATCAAGCTGTAAAGCAATTCCAACTAAATGGGGTTACGGCATAAAACTCTATGTTATTCCATAGCAAAATGGCGTAAAAATGGCGTAGTAGCCAAAATGCCAAAAGCCGAAAACCCTTGCAAATAAAGGATTTTTTGAAGGAGAATGAGATAAAATGAAATTAGGTATCGTTGGACTTCCGAATGTAGGGAAATCAACCCTTTTTAATGCTATAACAAACGCAGGGGCACAGTCTGCTAACTATCCTTTCTGCACTATCGAGCCGAATGTCGGTATGGTAGCCGTGCCCGACGAGCGGCTTGTCGCTCTTCGCGATATGTACAACCCCGTAAAATTCACCCCTGCAGTTATTGAATTTGTCGACATTGCAGGTCTTGTAAAGGGTGCCTCCAAGGGTGAGGGTCTCGGAAATAAATTCCTTTCTCACATCCGTGAGGTTGACGCTATCGTTCACGTTGTGCGTTGCTTTGAATCAACCGACATAATTCACGTTGAGGGCTCTGTAGACCCAGCACGCGATATTGAAACTATTAACCTTGAGCTTATTTTCTCTGATATGGAGATGGTACAGCGTAGGCTTGACAAATCGTCAAAGGCATTAAAGGGAGATAAATCACTTCAGACCGAAGTCGACTTTCTAAAACGTCTTCTCGACTCTTTAGAACAAGGTATTCCCGCCCGTGCCATCACGCCTAATGATGACACCGAAAAGGAGGTTCTTAACACCACCGCTCTGCTTTCATTAAAGCCTGTAATTTACGCCTGTAATATGAGTGAGGATGATTTTGTAAACGGAATAGACTCAAACGCAAACTATCAAAAGGTTAAAGAGATTGCCGCCGCAGAAGGAGCTGAAACTCTGCCGATATGCGCTTCGATGGAGGCTGAAATTTCCAGTCTTGATGAAGAGGAAAAAATAATGTTCCTTGCTGATTTAGGGCTTGAACAGTCGGGTCTTGACCGCCTTATCAAGACTTGCTATTCACTTCTCGGTCTTATCTCTTACCTAACTGCAGGTCAGCCTGAGGTCAGAGCGTGGACAATTAAAAAGGGAACCAAGGCTCCGGGGGCTGCAGGAAAAATACATTCTGATTTCGAGCGTGGTTTTATTCGCGCAGAGGTCGTATCCTTTAAGGACCTTATGGAGTGCGGCAGTATGGTTGCCGCTAAAGAAAAAGGACTTGTTCGAAGCGAAGGCAAGGAATATATCATGCAGGATGGGGACATAGTATTATTTAGATTTAATGTTTAAGTTGGCGAGACTCGAACCTGTTACGGTTTCGCTTGTCGCCTTTTCCCGCCTTGCTTGCGTTCATTCTTGTAATGCGACAGCATTACTGCGAATTCCACACTTCGCCTTTCAGAAAAAGGCGACTGAGAGAAACTCTTCGACCTGACAAATAAGGAATTTTATGTTCCGACGAAGTCGAAGAACGCAGTAATACCGACGTATTTCAAGTGATGAGACAAGTTCGGGCGAAAAATTAATATTAGTCAGGCGTGACACGTTCGAGTCTCGCCAACTTAGGAGTGTGCTTTATTTTGCCATATTTTTATTTTGATGTTTACTATATTTATCTTATTCTACCTGCGCTAATTATTTCGGTAATAGCACAGATAAAGGTCAAATCAACCTTTTCTAAGTATTCAAATGTTACTTCATCACTTACGGGTGCCGAAGCGGCTGAGCGAGTGCTCCACTCTCACGGAGTGTACAATGTACGAATAGAGCGTGTCGCCGGAAATCTCACCGACCATTTCGACCCGAGATCAAACGTTATCAGACTTTCGGAATCGGTTTATGATTCTGCATCGGTCGCCGCTGTCGGTGTTGCGGCTCACGAAGCGGGTCACGCAGTACAGTATGCTGAAAGCTACTCTCCTATAATGCTTCGCAATAAGATAGTTCCTGTGGTAAATTTCGGAAGTTCAATTTCCTGGATAGTGCTGATACTCGGTGTTTTTCTTAGTATGCCCGCTCTTTTGTGGCTCGGAATCGGACTTTTCTCACTTTCCACAGTTTTCCATCTTATAACTCTGCCTGTCGAGTTTAACGCATCAAGAAGAGCGATAGAGACGATAGATTCAAAGGCGCTCCTTAGCGATGAGCAGACAAAAGGCGCAAAAAAGGTGCTCTCTGCCGCTGCTATGACCTATGTTGCGGCGCTTCTTATGTCGCTGGCACAGCTGCTTCGCATAGTTTTGCTTTTCGGCAACAGAAGACGGTAATATTTTTTAAAATTTTCGGCACACTAATTCGGGTGATTACTTTGTGTAGTTTTATAACATTCGGATTAGGTGCCTTTTCTTATGCTCTTATCGAAATACTGTGGCGAGGGCATACCCACTGGAGTATGATGATAGCAGGTGGGCTATGCTTTCTGTCATTTTCTAAAATTGCAGAAAACTGCAAAATGCGACTTTGGCGTAAATGCATTGTAGGAAGTCTGGCAGTGACAACAATAGAGTTCATTTTCGGGCTTGTTTTTAACATTATTCTGAAAAAGCAAGTTTGGGATTACAGCAACAGACCCTTTAACCTTTTAGGGCAAGTATGTCTGCTGTTTTCTGTCCTTTGGGGTCTGCTCGCCATTATAGGAATTCCTCTTGCAGGAAAGGTGCGACTCGCTCTGAAACAAAAAAACATCCGCATCGGTTGATGCGGATGTTTTTATTAATGCAGAATGCAGAGTGCAGATTGTCCTTTTGTGTTCTATTACTCTAATCTTGTTTTTCCTGGTGTTCTAAAGCGTATTTACAACATTGTAGAACAAGCAAATTAAAAGATATTCCGTTTTCAGTAGCGGTTTTGTTCAATTTTTCAAACAGCGGTTCTGTAAAACGTACAGTGCGGGATATATTCGCGGATTTAAATTCATTTTCAATCTTAAACATAATATCAACTCCTACTCTAATATTATGCTTAAAACTCATTATGTTTATATAACCGTTTATGGTTGCATTTATAATTGCAATATGTTATGATAATGGCGAACTTTATCAAAAGGCGTGATTTTATGGACTATTGGGATAATTTTATAAAAAATATAAAATATTTACGGAAATTAAACGGTTATACGCAGGAGCAGATAGCGCAAAAAATGGGTATCACACGCGGTAATTATCAATATATTGAAGCCCAAAAATACGCGCCAACCTTTATAAATACACTTTTCCAAATTTGTGATGCTTACGATGTCACGCCAAATGATCTGTTACTCGGTAACATACAGTTTAATAATGAATTTACAAGAATTGTAGAGCAAAGTGAAAAAATCAGAAATCTTACAGAGGAACTTGAAGAACTGAAGATTAAAATCAGGTCATTTGAAGAAGAACTTATGGATTGCACATAAAAACCTCCGCATCGAGGCGCACTCCGTAAGGAAGTGCGCCTCAACTAAGTTTGCCCTTGCGGGCAAGTGAAGTTATCTACGATAGTGAAGTTGTCCTGCGGACAGTGAAGTTTTGCCTACGGCGAAATGGGCAAACTTAACTTCATTTGGTCTTAAGGACCAAACTTCACTGTGAACAAAGTGAGCAACTTCACTTTTGCGTTAGCAAAAACTTCATTTCACAAGCCGAAAAGACTCTGCTGTTTTTTGGCAAGTATTTACCTTTCTCAAAGTATGTAACCCACTATGACACTTTCACATTCAATGTGCAAAGTGTCATTTGTTTTGTGTAGATAAAAACCGAGAGAGACAACTTATTTACGAAGTGTCTCTCTCGGTTGATGCGGATGTTTTTGTTTTTAATGCAGAATGTAAAGTTCAGAATATCAGACTGTATCTCAGGCAATGAATTGGTTTGTATCTTATATAATGCCTTATGTCTTATTCGGTAATGGAATCTTCGGTCAGTGTATCGCCATTTTTCAAAAAATTACGGATATATTCCTCAATATCACCCTCGCCCGTATAACCTGTTGAATGCTTCTCGATAGGCTCGCAATAAAGTGTCGCTTCTCCACCGTCAACGGGAATAACAGCGTCACTTATCATGGTGAACCTCTCAATACCATCATCTTCGCCGGTCTCGTATTTTTTAAGCAGCAGAATATAAGTTTTACCTCTTTCCCACACATTTCGCCATTGCGCTGATGTAAGGCCTTCTATAATTTCACCTTTATCGTTGACTATACCTATAGAACTTTTTATGACTTTTACCTTGAAAACAGAGTTCCCTTTAATACTTGGATACTCAAAAATCAAATACTCTTCCGTATCTGTATAAAGGCAGCTTTCCTTTGAACCCTTCGGTTTATGAATACTAAACTCCTCCGATTCACCGGTATAGGTTGCGTAGACTATTTCTTCAGCCTCAATTAGATATTCCTCAAACTTCTTGTATTTGAGGCAGGAATAACTGTAAGTAGTCCGTACAAATTCTTTATTTCCGCAAACGCACGGCATGCTTGACTTTTTACAACCACACAGATCAAATAAAGACAAAACCGCTAAAAAAACCGAAAACATCTTAAAGAGAAGTCTTTTCATATATATTTCCTTTCCAAAAATGAATATCTAATACAGTTGAGAAAGGTGATTTTTATTATTTCATCTCATTTGCCATTTGGTAGAATTTGTAATAGAGTCCTCTCTGCTGCATAAGCTCATCATGATTGCCCTCTTCGACTATTCCCTCATCGGTAAGAACTAAAATTCTGTCTGAGTTATGAATGGTTGAGAGTCGGTGCGCGATGGTGATGGTCGTTCTCCCTACGCTTAAATCAGCAAGGCTTTTTGCAACGGCATATTCGCTCTCGTTGTCGAGGGCACTTGTCGCCTCATCGAGTATGATAATCGGGGGATTTTTAAGGAAAACACGTGCTATACTTATCCTCTGCTTCTGTCCTCCCGAAAGCTTTACTCCACGCTCTCCTACATAGGTATCATAGCCGTCTTTTAATTCGGACACAAACTCATGCGCTCCCGCTTTTTTAGCCGCTTCGACTATCTCTTCACGGGTGGCATCGGGCTTTCCGTAAGCGATATTTTCGGCAACCGTTCCGGAGAATAGATAAACATCCTGCTGCACCATACCGATATTCTCACGAAGGCTCTTGACGGTATATTCCTTAATATTTTTAGAGTCTATGGTTATCTCACCTGAATCCACATCGTAAAAACGTGGAATAAGATTGCAAAGGGTGGTCTTTCCGCTTCCCGAGGGTCCCACAACGGCTATTTTTTCCCCGCTTCTTATGTCAAGATTAAGGTTTTTGAATACTTTATTGTGGTCATCAGGATACTCAAAGCAGACATTTTTAAAGGATATCTCCCCGCGCGGGCGGGTCATCTCGACTGCATCAGGCTCGTCAAATATCTCGATATCTGCGTCCATTATCTGCAAGAAGCGTTCTATGCCCGTCATACCACGCTGGAACTGCTCGGCAAACTCGATAATACGGCGAACGGTAGCGATAAATGTCGTCACATAAAGCAAGTAGGCTACAAGGTCTCCAGCGGTTATCTCGCCCTTTATCATAAAGATACTTCCCGCCACGACTACGGCGACATACATAATGCCGTCAAAAAGGCGTGTAGTAGTTGAGAAAGCACCCATATAGCGGTAGGACTGCTTCTTTATTGAGTAGAAATTCTGATTATCCTTCTCAAACTTTTCCTGTTCTATCTCTTCATTGGCAAATGCCTTGACTATTCGCTGACCGAGCAGAGAGTCCTCTATACGAGCGTTGAGCTCTCCTATCAGCGAGCGCTGTTTTCTAAAGGTCTCACGCATTCTTTTATTAAGAATACGGCAGATGACTATCATTATGGGGATTATTACAAAGATTATGAGTGTCAGCGGTATATTGATATTCATAAGGATAATAAAGGATATTATACCCTTTATTCCTGCTATGAAAAATTCTTCAGGACAATGGTGGGAAAACTCGGTAACATCAAAAAGGTCGTTTGTGATGCGTCCCATTATCTGTCCTACCTTAGTATTGTTAAAATATGTGTCTGAAAGCTTATGCAGATGGCGATAGGCATCGCGCCTCATATCGGTCTCTATCTTAGTGCCCATAACGTGACCGACATATGACATATAATAGTATGCCGCGCTGTCTACAAGCCTGAGTATCAGATATAAAACTCCTATATTTATCACATATCCAATTGTCAGCGAGGCTATATCGGTCATTCCTGCGTTTGTAATATCTCTCATAATAAGAGGAAGTATTATCTCACAGACGGTAGTCAGCGAGGCGCAGAAAAGGTCGAATATTACAGTAGGCAGATATTTTTTATAATAGGGCAAAAAACGCCTTATTAGTTCTCCCGACTTGTATTTTCTTTCAGACACACTATCACCTTATAAATACATATTTTTTCAAATCAATTATATAATTAATTCACCATAAAATCAAGGCATACGAAAAGATTTTCGTATGCCTTCAAATTTTTATATTGCGTTATTTTCAATAAGCAAAAGTCGGTTATATTTTGCAAGGCGCTCGCTTCGGCAAGGTGCTCCGGTTTTTATCTGACCTGCAGATACAGCAAGTGCAAGGTCGGATATAAAACTATCCTCAGTCTCTCCCGAACGGTGAGAAATAACAGTGGTATATCCGTTTTCGTGGGCGGTTTTTATAACATTCAGTGTTTCGGTAACCGTGCCTATCTGATTGGGTTTTATAAGAATTGAGTTTGCCGCCTTCATATTAATACCCTGAACGAGCCTTTTTTCATTTGTAACAAACAGATCGTCGCCTACAAGTTGAAGCCTTGAACCAAGCTTTTCGGTAAGCTCTGCGAAGCCCTCAAAATCGCTTTCGGCAAGTCCGTCTTCAAGAGATACTATCGGGTAAGAATTTACAAGATCTGCCCACATATCTATCATCTCGGTACGGTCGAGCTTTTTGCCGCGTTTTGGCATCTTGTACAGTCCGCTTTCGCACATCCATTCGCTTGCCGCGGCATCAAGGCAGATTTTTACATCGTTAGTTGTGTAGCCCGCTTTTTCAATAGCCCGAACGATAAAATCAAGAGCCTCTTTATCATCGCGAAGGTCGGGTGCAAAGCCACCCTCGTCTCCTACCGCGGTGGAAAGCCCTTTTTCACTGAGCAATTTTTTCAGGGTGTGATAAATATTCACACAAATCTCCATTGACTCTGCAAAGCTTGCAGGCTTTACGGGCTGTATCATAAACTCCTGAATATCTATATTGTTAGCCGCGTGAGCGCCGCCGTTTATTATATTCATCATAGGTCTTGGCATAAGGGGCACCTTCGGCGCCCCGAGATATATATACAAGGGTAGCCCCTCGCTTGCCGCCGCGGCACGCGCCGCCGCCATTGATACGGCAAGTATTGCGTTTGCGCCGAGATTTGATTTATTTTCTGTACCGTCTAGCTCGCACATAGTTTTATCAATGAATGTCTGGTCGGTCACACCGACACCCTGCAACACAGGACGGATAACCGTGTTTACATTCTCAGTCGCTCTTTTTACACCCTTACCGAAAATTCGCTCACCTCCGTCACGAAGTTCATAAGCTTCAAAGCTGCCCGTTGATGCACCAGACGGCACCGCCGCAGAGCCTTTAGCTCCATTTTCGGTAATAACGGTGGCATAAACAGTCGGATTTCCTCTCGAATCGAATATTTCGTATCCCAATACCGATTTAATCTTATCCATAAAAACAACTCCTTTAATCAAGTATTCACCATTTATGGTAATATTATGATACACAAAATACTTTATTTTTTGTGAGTGTTGTGTTATAATCTATTTTGTATATTTATGTTCATATTCAGGAGTAGGCGTATTTATGGTCAACACAGAAGAAAAAGAATACGGCAATAATATAATCGCAGGCAGAAATCCCGTTATGGAGGCTCTGCGTTCGGGTCGTGAGATAGACAGGCTTCTTGTAGCCCACGGCGGGACAGGCGGCTCGGTTGCCGCTATAATTGCAAAATGCAGTGAGAGAGGCATACTTATTAAAGAGGTTTCCCCCTCAAAGCTCGATTATATGACGGGCGGTGCGAATCATCAGGGTGTCGCGGTCATTATAGCCGAACAGTCGTACTGTGAGGTTTCGGATATCTTAAAGCTTGCCAAAGAGCGCGGTGAAAAGCCATTTATTATTATTTGTGATGAAATAGAGGACCCGCATAACCTCGGTGCCATCATACGTACCGCTGAAGCAGCAGGCGTTCATGGTATAATCATTCCTAAGCGCCGCAGTGCCTCTCTTAATGTTACTGTCGCAAAATCAGCCAGCGGCGCACTTGAATATATGAAGGTTGCCAGAGTTACAAATATTGCAAACGAAATTGACAAGCTTAAGGAACAGGGTGTTTGGGTATACGGCGCCGATATGGATGGCGAGGACTACTCAAAAACCGATTTTGACTGCCCCTGCGCTATAGTTATCGGAAACGAAGGACGCGGTATCGGTCCTCTGGTTGCAAAAAAATGTGATGCTATAGTAAGCCTTCCTATGAAAGGACAGATAAATTCGCTTAATGCATCGGTCGCAGCAGGTATTCTTATGTATGCGGTGGTAAAAAGCCGCAACGACAAATAAACGAAAGGAGTGTAAGAAAGGAATATGAATCTGTTTTCAAAGAAAAGCAACTTGGTAGAAAATGCTGAGGAATATTCTGCCCTTACCCTTCCTTTTGTAAACTCTACCGTTTCTCCTAAAAACGATGGGGAGGAAAATGTCGACGAGAAGCTCTCAGAGGCTTCTGCTACTAAAACAAACCTCTCGCGAGAGACAGAGGCCCCCGACGGAATTCCGGTTTATCCCGCAGGTGTTTCTCCTCTTGAATCATTAAAAAAGAAAATACAGCACGACTTTGACGAAACATCAAATGAAATCTCCCCAACGGTTTCCGATATATCGGAAACCAAGATTTCTAACAAAGTCCAGGATGAACCTAACTTTGCCGAAGAAGTTGTTGTTAAGGAAGCGTCTCCCCTTATTGAACTTCGGGTAGAAAAATCAAAGCCGTCGCTTCTTAAAAGATGTATGCCCTATATATATGACGATGAGGGTATCAGCCAGATTGATACAAAGCCTGATTATGTCCTGGAGAGCGTCGAGGAAATCATTAAATCTGCCGAACATCGCGCCGAAGAAAAGATTTCAAAGCGGTATAAGTTTACAGACAGCAAGGGTAACGAGGTAAGAATCGAAAAAATTGAAACCTCAATAAAGCCCGAGCCGAAAATCGATAAGCCCATACCTCAAAAAACAGATATGCCTACGCAAAAGGTGTCGTTACCTACCACATCGGATGTGCTCTTAGATGATTTCAGCGGTAAACGTACAGTTGTAACGCCTACCGAAAGCATTACAATGACCTACTCCAAGCTCACAGACCTTCAAACAGGTATACGCGACCTTGCAGAAGAAAAAACAGTTGTTATGCCCTCGGTAAAGCCAACTAAGTTTGACACTATGGAGGATATAGTCAGTCACACCCGACCTGTTAATATTAAGGACGCTCCTGCAATAAAGGCTCAAAAGCCTGTTGCAATAAGCGTTAAAAGCGAAGATACCGTCCCTGCCGTAGATGACGATTACCGTTCGCCCGATGATGCAAAACGCATCGGAACGAAATTAAAGAAAACGCGTCGCTCAGCCTTTTTCAGACTCATTTACGCGGCTTTTTCTACCATTATTTCTGCTACCTTTACGCTTATACTTCCTGACAGCATCTTTTCAAACGCGCCCTTTATTCCCTGCCTTATACAGTTTGCACTTCTTTCAACTGCCGCGCTTGTAAACATAAACATATTCTCCTCATTCAAGACTGTATTTACAAAAAATACATCCTCTGCAGCGCCGATCGCCTTAGCATTATCAGCTATGCTTTTGTATATGATTTTCGGTCTTATATTCGGAACGTATCCATCCGACCCCGTATTGCTTACGCTTATCGCGGTGGTATCATATGACTTTTTCTCTTATAAACGCGCATCTGATGTGCTGAACAATTTCAGAATCGTCGCCTCTAAGGCAGAGAAAAACGCTGTAGCGCTTATAAACGATCAAGTGACGGCCTCTTCCATGGCGCGTTCTTCTATTGAAGGAGAGGTTCTTGCCGCAGGCGTAAAGCGCACCTCTACCCTCACCGACTTTGTTAAGTTTACCTCCTGCGATATTGCTTTTGGAGGACATCTTGGAGTCTTTTCTGCCGTTTTTTTGTCAATATCGGTTGTATTTGCAGTAATAATAGGGATTTCCCACAAATCCTTTGATACTGCGCTCTGCGTTATGGCACTGACCCTCAGTATATTTGCAATGCCTACCTTCTCTGTAGCAGAATTTATGCCGCTTTCATATCTGTCAAAGAAGCTTTATAAATTCGGTGCTATGATATGCAGTAAATATTCAGCTTCCAGAATAGAGCAATGCAATGCTGTTGTTGTCACTTCTTCAGAGCTTTTTCCGGATGGCTCTATTGAACTTTATAACATCAAGACTCTAAGCGCAAACAATATAGATACCACTCTTACCTGCGCAGCCTCGATAGCTGAAGCGATTAAAAGTCCTTTGGTCAGTGTGTTCCGTTCGTTTATCGACCCCTCAAGCAAGCGACCCGCCGCCGATACGGTAAAATACGAGGACAACCTTGGAATTTCAGGTTGGGTAAAGGATGAGCATTATTTTATCGGTAACCGCACACTTATGGAGGCTCACGGCATAAGAGTACCTTCTCTTGAAGTCGACCGAAAGATACTTCACAGAGGATATTTCCCAGTATATGTCGCAAAGGGACAACGTGCTTGTGCTCTTCTTATAGTGAAGTACCACCCACGTCGTAAGGTCAGAAACGAGCTTGTAAAGCTTGTAAATGCAGGCGTGACCCTGCTTATTGAAAACTGTGATTGCAACATAACCGCAGATATGCTCAGTGATTATTATGCTATTTATCCTGACAGTATAAAAATAATGGATCACAAGGGAGTACATAATTATAAAACCGCTACTAATTACTCCGAAGCCTATAGTGCTCACGCGGCTTTTATAGGAAGATCCAAAGGCTTCTTTGCCATTCTAAACGGCTCGCTTAAACTCCGCACCGTTTCAAATGTTATGTATTCGTTGCATATAATACTTTCTGCCCTCGTATGCATAGTTTTTGCTCTAAGCTGTCTTGACGGAAGAATGACTCTGCTACCGATGTCGGTATGCGCACTTTTCGAGCTGGTTTCACTCGTCATAGCTCTGCTGGGCTATTATATAGCAAAACGATAAGTTAAGTAACCGCCAAGTCCGATGTTATAAGGCGCTGAGCGAAACCACAATTTGTCGACTCTCACAAACTTAAGCAAATACTATTTTCAGAAAAAGGTGAGTATTATTTTGAGGAAAAATCTTTCTTGTCCTGAAAATTTAATATACATAGCCTTTGCAAGCGTATTTATGCCTTACATAATTACGGGCATGATTTTGGCCGTTCTGGGGATTTATATCCTCTGTTCGCAGCACACCAGAACTTCTGTTTTCGTACACAACGGCAGCTCTTTTTTCTTTCTTTTCACCGTATACACTGCCTTGATTGCCCTTATAAGAGATAATTATATAGGCTTTGTCTGCTCTTTGGGGTTTTTTATGGTATTTGTAATAAGCTACTTTGTCCGCAGTGAGATAACAAGCGATATATTCCAAAAAGCTCTTGATATATGCTGTTGGATGAGCGTTGTTGTTTTTGTTTCGGTTGTAGCGGAAAATCTTGTAATGTCGCACGATGAAAAGTATCGCTGTGCAGGTTGGTTTTTCAATTCCAATTATCTTTGCACAATGATGGCTATGATGGTCATAGTATGCACATATAAAATAATAGTAAGCCAAAAAGGAAGGCCCTTTTATTGTCTGATTGCTCTTTTATGCGGTATTACTATGTATATAGCGGGAAGTATTTTCGCCTTCATTGAAGTAATTGTCGGAATCTTTACCCTACTGATTCTATACAGAAAGCATTCGGTAATCGCCACCGTTCTCGCCGTCTTGGCTATCGCCTTATTGGCGCTTTACATCTTTCCCGAAATATTCCCGAGAATTCTTCAATCAAATACTTCTACAGAACAGAGAATTCGAGTATGGGACTCCTCGCTCGAATTCATCAAGATAAGTCCCTTATTCGGTCACGGATTTTTATCCTACTACCATCTTCAGGGTATTTACGGCTCACTTTGGAAGACGGCGCATACCCACAATTTCCTTTTTGAGCCGATACTCAGCTTTGGTATAATAGGAAGTCTGTTTTTCCTTATATTCCTTTGGTCGTACTACGAAAAGGTATCCGAGTGCAAATCGCTACTGAGAAGACAGAAAACAACAAACCTCATACTTGCAATTTCTGCGGCAACAATAATACACTGTACTGTCGACTTAACCGTAATGTGGATACAGACAGGCCTTTTCTTCGCCCTTATACTTGCCGGTATAGGAGTTGACGAAAAAACACTTAACCTTCGAATAAAAGCTTGTCTTGCAAAGTCACAAAAATCACAAAAATCTTCCGAGGAGGAAAACAAATAATGAATAACAAGAAGTTTTACATCACTACAGCCATCGCTTACACCTCTCGTAAGCCGCATATCGGCAACGCTTATGACATAGTTCTCGCTGATATGATTGCCCGCTATAAGCGAATGATGGGCTTTGATGTTTATTTTATGACCGGCTCGGACGAACACGGACAAAAAATTGAGGAATATGCTAACGCCGCAGGAATTACACCCAAGGCTTATGTTGACGGTGTTTCTGACCAGATCAAAGCGGTTTGGAACAGTATGAACACAACATACGATAAATTCATACGTACAACCGACGACTATCATGAAAAGGTCGTTGCTAAAATATTCAAAAAGCTCTATGACCAAGGCGATATATATAAGAGTGAGTATGAGGGTAAATACTGCGTTCCTTGCGAATCGTTTTTTACCCCCTCTCAACTGGTCGACGGCAAGTGCCCCGACTGCGGCAGAGATGTATCTGACGCTAAGGAGGAAGCATACTTCTTAAAGCTTGGAAAATATCAGGACAGACTCCTCAAATACTATGAGGAAAACCCTGACTTTATAAAGCCCGACTCCAGAAGAAACGAGATGATTAATAACTTCTTAAAGCCCGGTCTTGCAGACCTTTGCGTTTCAAGAAGTTCGTTTAAATGGGGTGTTCCGGTTGAGTTTGACCCCAAGCACGTTATCTATGTATGGATAGACGCTCTTTCAAACTATATTACGGGTGTCGGATATGACCCCGACGGCTCAGGTGAACTTTATAACAAATATTGGCCCGCAGATCTTCACGTTATAGGAAAGGATATTGTCCGTTTCCATACTATCTACTGGCCTATTATCCTTATGGCTCTCGGTGAGCCACTCCCGAAACAGGTGCTAGGTCATCCTTGGGTACTCGTGGGTGAGGATAAGATGAGTAAATCAAAAGGCAATACCATCTACGCAGACGAGCTTGCCGCACGTTTCGGCACCGACGCTGTAAGATACTATCTCCTTTCGGAAATCTCCTTTACAAACGACGGCTCTATTACCTACGAGAGCTTTATCAACAAGTTTAATACCGACCTTGCAAACACCCTTGGAAATCTTGTAAACCGCTCTGTCGCTATGACTAACAAATATTTTGGCGGCAAGGTCTCCGCCAAGACATATGACAACGACTGTGATAAGGACCTTTTGGCATTCGCAGATCAGACATTTCGCAAATATACAGAGGCTATGGAGATATACCACAATGCTGATGCTTGCGAGGTTGTGATGAATCTTGCAAAGCGTTGTAACAAGTATATAGATGAAACTATGCCTTGGGCACTTGCAAAGGATGAGACACAGAAAGATTATCTTGAGTGTGTATTATATAATCTTCTTGAGTGTATCCGTCTTATTGGAATCATGCTCTCACCCATTATTCCAGAGGCAGCAGAGAAAATTGCCACAGAGCTTGGCACTGAAAGCAAGGCTATTGCTTTTGGCGAAGTAAAGGAGTATACTGTCGGCGAGGCTGCTCCCCTCTTCCAGCGTCTTGATGCAGAAAAGGTACTGACTGAAATTGCCGCCGAGGCAGAAGCCGCAAAGAAGGTAGAGGAAGAAGCCGCAAATGTTGCAAAAATTGCCGAGATTTCTATCGAGGACTTTATGAAGGTAGAGCTTACCGCCGCTAAAATTAAGTCTTGTGAGCCCGTTAAAAAGGCAAAGAAGCTTTTGAAGTTAACCCTTGATGACGGCAGCGGCAAGGACAGAACGGTAGCTTCCGGAATCGCTAAGTGGTACACCCCCGATGACCTTATCGGCAAGACTGTTATCCTTGTTTCTAACCTTAAGCCCGCCGTACTTTGCGGAGTTGAGTCTGCCGGTATGATTCTTGCCGCTGACTGCGGTGAGGATGATGTGAAGGTTGTTTTCTTAGACGGCGTACCTGCAGGAAGTAAGATAAGATAATGTTTAAAACACCTGAATTTCCTGCCCCTGTTGGCAGTATAATAGACACTCACGCTCATTTCAACGACCCGAAGTTTGATGAGTACAGAGATGAACTTTTATCGGCTCTCCCCTGTCTCGGAGTTGAGAAAATAATTAACTGCGGTTGTTCTGATAAAACGAGCCTTGATTGCATTGCACTCAGCGAGAAATATCCCCATATATATGCCGCGGTGGGTTACCACCCCTGCAGTGTAAACGGTGAGATTGATATCGAGGCTATCGAAAAGATGCTTTCTCACGAGAAAGTCGTAGCCGTCGGAGAAATTGGCCTTGACTATTATTGGGATAAGACCTATATAAACGAGCAAAAGGCGGCTTTTCGCCTGCAGCTTGAGCTTGCGAGACAGCACAATATCCCCGTAATCATTCACGACCGTGACGCTCACGCCGACACTATGGAGATTATCCGCGAGTATAAACCGAATGGCGTTTTCCACTGTTTTTCGGGCAGTGTGGAAACGGCAAGAGAGCTTGTGAAAATGGGAATGTATATAGGTATAGGCGGAGTGCTGACCTTTAAAAACTCACGCCGCCTTAAAGAGGTTGCGGCGGATATCCCGCTCGATTATATTCTCCTTGAGACCGATGCTCCCTATCTTTCTCCCGAACCGATGAGAGGAAAGACAAATAATTCCTCACTTATTATATATGTAGCAGAGGCTCTGGCAGAAATAAAAGGCATTTCGGTGGATAAGGTTTTAAAAACCACCCACCAAAACGCCGAAAGATTATTTGATTTCAAATAAAATAAGAACTGAGGAAATCCTCAGTTCTTATTTTTTATACTCTCTTTCCTACGCAGCCTGAAATTATGCCAAGTTTTCCGACAAGGGTGTCAAAATCGTCGGGTGTTATTGACTGTGCTCCGTCGCAGAGGGCGTTTTTCGGGTCGTTGTGGACCTCTACTATCAGTCCGTCTGCTCCCGCCGCGACTGCCGCCATAGCCATTCGCTCCACCATCCAAGCCTTTCCGCAAGCGTGGGACGGGTCAACTATTACGGGCAGGTGGGAAAGCTGCTTTACGGCGAGCACCGCTGATAGGTCAAGGGTGTTTCTTGTGTAGGTCTCAAAGGTGCGGATACCGCGCTCACAAAGAATTACGTTATTATTACCGCCTGCCATAATATACTCGGCAGACATCAGCCACTCCTCAATGGTAGAAGAAAGTCCTCTTTTGAGTAAAATCGGTTTTTTAGAATGGCCGAGCTGTTTTAAAAGATCAAAGTTTTGCATATTTCGGGCGCCGACCTGAATTACATCAACATTCTCTTCAAAAAGCGAGAGTTTATCGGTAGACATTATCTCGGTGACGATGGGAAGTCCTGTCGCCTTTTTCGCCTCTATCAAAAGCTCTATTCCCTTGTCCTCAAGTCCTTGGAAAGCGTAAGGCGATGTTCTCGGCTTGAAAGCGCCGCCGCGAAGCGCTGTAGCACCCGATGCTTTTACCCTTTCTGCGATTCCTATTATCTGCTCCTCGCTCTCGACCGAGCAAGGTCCTGCAATAAGCGAAAGCGTATCTCCGCCGATAGTTTTATTATTGCAAAGTGTGATGACGGTATCGTCAGGGTGATATTTACGGTTAGCCTTTTTATACGGCTCTGAAACGCGCATTACGCGCTCGACGCCGGGAAGCTGAGACAGCAGCTCATCATCTATTTTTGATGCATTACCCTCTGCGCCGAGAATGGTGGTGTCGATACCCTTTGATATCATTACCTTGACGCCGCCGGCTTCCATCGCGCGGATAGCTTCGTGCATCTGATGTTCGGTAAAATTCTGTTTTAATACGACTATCATAAAAATTCCTCCGTAAAAAATAAATGAAAAATGAATAGTGAATAATAATATGCCTGCGGCACTATTTTATATCGTTTCGGCAAGGCTGAAACACCGAAATTATTCATTATTAATTATTCGTTATTAATCATTAAAAAAGCCTTGCTGACGCAAGGCTTTGAAAACACAAATAAACCCTTCGCACAGCACAATATCAGCCATTACCGTAATAATAGCTCAAATAATATGCTGTTGTAAATAAATTCTTCATAACGTGACTCCCCTTTTGAGGTTACGCACATTATACCACAACTTTTCAAATTTGTCAACGCTTTAAAGCATTAAAGTTTAGGTTTTCAAGGTTTTTTCTGTATCTGCATTGCATATTATCACTTTTTCCCCACAAAATAATTTTGAAAGCGGGGTGAATTCTCAATGGATCAGAACAGAAACCAGAACAATAACCAGAATAGAAATGACCAGAACAAAAACAATCAGAACAAGCAGAACAATCAGAAAAACGAAAACAAGAAGGATCAGAATAAAAACAACTAATTTTTTATTCTGATAAAAAGGCTTGGAAACTAATCAATTGCTCCGTTTCCAAGCCTTTTGAGTTTCTATTTATTTGGTGATATTTCTATCTGTCTTAATATAAAGGGTGTAACCTCTTCCCTTTTTATATCCAGCACAAGAGCAAATTCGTCGTAGATCATTTTCTCGGCGCGCTGGAAAAGTATTTCGTCCATTGAGTGAAGCTTTTTGCCCTTTGACTGGACCTCGCATTTATGCTCATAAAGGGTCTTGATTATACGGATGACATCCTCGCGATTGCCCTTTTCAAGCGTTTCCTTATAAGCGGCGACGCGCTCCTTATCGTCCTCAATCCAGAAACTTTCGTTTTCGGGCATATTCCGTATAAGCTCGATTATCTCCTCTGATGAGAGTATTTCCTTCATTTTTTCTTTGAGCTTTGGATTGTCTGTCGGCGCATAAATAACATTCTTCTCATCATAAACGGGACTGAGGACATAATATTCCCTTGTTACCTTGCCAAAGGTAACATTTTTGATGTCTGTCACCTTGCAGACCTCGGATCCGTAAATTATGGTTGAACCTACCTTAATCATAATCTCCTCCATATAATGAAAAAGCGTGCAGCCTTGATAAGACTACACGCAAAAATTTGCCGGACTTACATCTGTATCTATCAGAATTATAGCATATTTTTTAAAAAAATTCAAACTGAAATTTTACTGTATCGACTTAAAATATTCGAATATCCCATCAACAAAAGCGTTGGCACATCTTTCGTTAAATTCGTCGTTTGTTATTTGATAATATTCCTCTTTATTTGTCATAAAGCCGTTTTCAGTAAGCACCGACGGACATTCTGTACAGCGTGCTAGGAAAAAATAGTGCCACTTGACTCCGCTCCATTTAGTAACCTTGTAAAGACCGCCCTTATCATCACTGTAGTTTTCAGTCTCGTTATAGATATGCTTTGCGGCATTCGCAGAAAACGCGTTAAAGTGATAAGAATTAAAGGCTCGCGGTTCAGAGGATGAGGATGCATTACGATGGATAGAGATAACCAAATCAGGCTTTGCATCACGCACCATTTCCATTCTGTCAATAGCCTCGACAGTAACATCCTCAGTGCGAGTCATAATTACGGTTGCGCCAAGTGCTTCAAGTCTTGTCTGCAGCTTTTTTGCTAATAAAAGCGTATACTTCTTCTCATAATTACCGCTTACAAAGCCATCTGTTCCGCTCTGGCTACCTCCGTGTCCTGCATCTACAAGTATCGTTATTCCCTCTAAAGAATAGCCATACTCGTTATCCGCTGAGATAAGTGTAGCGGGATTGAGGAAGCTGAACACAAGCTGACCGTTTTCATTATACTCAGCCGACCAGCCGTAAAATACACCCTTTTTCTTAAGGTGCAGGCGAAGGGTATAATCTGACTCATTTTTGATTATCTCATAGCGTGAAAATATTTTATTGTCAGTAAGATCAAATTCACCCGTAAGCTCTTCCGCGTAACAGAAGGTTATGTCCATATATGTAAAGGTGGCAGTCGGCTTTAATGTGTAACTCAGATTGCTCTTGCCGTCACTTGTGTATTTCTGAGGATAAAAATCAAGATTAAAGGGCGCTTTCCAATCTACATCAAGGGTAAGTGCCGTATGCCGTCCTTCAGACGAAAAGGAAGCTATATTAACCTTATTTCGCTCAGGTAGTTCTCCCTTATAAACCTTTATATTCTGCCCTGCTCCTTCAGTCTCAAGATAAAGCTGCTTTCCGTACCTTAGAGTCCGAAGCTCGTAAGAGCCTATCTTATTAACATAAGAAGAGCAATAGTCGACCGTTCCCTTAGGTAAATAATTGTTTGTCGGTCTGGAATAATCTACCGTATCGTCAGCATTAAAGGTTTCCGCGCTTCGACAAACCACTTCGGCAACATAAGTATGACCTACATCTATATAATTTCCGCCCGTAGGCATATAATATTCTTCCTCTTGGGGCCTTTGGGATTTTTTAACTGATATTTGTCCGCTACTTGAATTTCCGGTGCCCGCTTTCGACACTGCTTTGAAGCTTACCTTCCCGTAGTTTGTATCCTTTTCGTAATTTACGGGCATCTCAAACTTGCCGTAATAATCTGAATATTCCTCCTGCTTTTCGACAGGCTCTTCAGTGAGGGCAAGGGTTTTTCCGTTGAAGGTCGCCGTAACGGTGCTGCCCGCAAGCGCTCTTGCGCGGACAGTCAGCATAGAGCCGCCGTCAAGGGTAATATTCTTTGCTGGCTCTACTTCCAAAATGACAGTCTTACGGTATCTTACAACACAGGCATATTCATATTCGCCTTGTTTTACAGTAAACCTATTATTTCCGACCGTGAGTATCTTTTTCTCAAGGAAGAGACCGTTTTCGTCCACCTTTATCTCTTCGCCGTTTATGTAAAGCGGCAAATCAGGGTCAGCACTTCCCTTTATTATGACAGTATCGGTATAGACGGTAACATCTTCTTTAGGAGCTGTGACATCAAGCTTTATTTTTTCGGGTTCTGAGCTCGTTTGCCCAAGCTCCGAGTTTTGTTCATCGGAGTCGGTGTTTTCTGACGATATTTCGGATATAACCGATGAGCTGTTGTCTGCGGGCGCTTCTGTGTCGGCAGGCTTTGTGCCACCTCTCAAAATAAGCAGCACCGCTGATATTGTCGCAATTATAACAATCGCTATAACGGCAAAAAGTATTATTTGTTTTTTGTTATCTAAATGCATTAATATTCCCTTTATAAAAGGCGGAACCCTTGATTGGCTCCGCCCGAATTTATTTTACTGCGATCAATCTATGCGCCGTAGTAAATATTTTTTACCTTGAACTGACCTATGGCAAACTTATTTACTTCATACTGGAGGGTGTCCATATAAGCCTCTAATGTTTCGGAGAACTCGTCGCCCTTAAGGAGATACAGAACATCGTCATTCAAATTATCTCTGTAATACTCGTCTGCATTAATATCCTTCTTTACCACAAGATAAACCATCGAGCTATCACTATCCTCGATAAGCTTTACCTCGTCAAGAGCCATCGCCTTAACATCTGCAAACTTTGCGAATGTGTAATTGGATTCTGCTTCCTCGCTTGCAACAATCTGAATTAGCTCATCCTCGGGAGCAGCCTCTTCTTCGGTTTTCTCTTCAGATGAGGTTGCATCTGAAGAGGTCGAGTCGGAAGATCCGGTTAAAGAATTGCTGTCAGAAGAGGTATTGTCCGATGAAGCGGTATTGGAAGAAGCATCGCTTGAAGAGGTTGAGTCAGAAGAAGTGGAATCTTTATCTTCTTCCACCTTGTTAAACTCATTATAAATGGTCTCAAAGTCCTCGCCGTTCTGCAATCTTTCCTTATACTTTTCAAGCTCAGCCTTTACGTCACTGAGACCATCCTCAGTATAACTTTTTGAGAGCAGATAAACTGCAGCAAAGTTCTCATCAAATGCCGTCTGAATATCCTCTTCGGCAATTTCCTTTTCTCCGCCCACATCATAGATGCTCTTGAAATATATGTCACCGTAATAATTAACCTTTACCGCCTCGGCATATGTTTCATAGCTGACTCCGTTCTGAGGCAGAAAATCACCGTAACCGTACTGATAACCGTAATTGTAGCCATAATAGTACCAGTTATACTGAGCCAAATAGTCGGCATTCGCAATAGTTTCGTCGTCAAGAGTTAAGCCGTTGTCAGCGCACAGCTTCTGATAAGCTATAGCTCTGACACAGTGCTCAAGAGCCAGATCCTTAACATAATCAGTATAACTCTTGCCCTCTATCTCCTGCTTGTAGTAATCAAAACCTTCGACAGTGGTATCGAAATTCTCACTTACATAGTTCTGAGCTTCCATATCTGCCATAACAAGAAAATATGAATACATAGCAGAGGTTATCTTGTAATCACCCGAGGATACTGCAATCTCCTCCTTGGGATGACAAGCAACCAGACAGAAAGCCATAATTAGAGCAAGAAGAAGCGCCGCTATTCTTTTAATATTTTTCATTATTTCGTCCTCCAAATGACGGTTTAATAATTTCTATTTATTATAATATATATATCCGCAAAAGTCCACATAAAAATTGTAAACTCTACAAAACTGCCGCTATTTCTTTTAAAGCGTCGGCTGCATTCTGACCTTTTTTAAGCTTTACCGAATAATAAGGCTTATCTGAAACATTCAAAAAGACCCTGTCTTTAAGCCCATCGCAAAGTCTGTTCACCTGCTCCTCTTTTATTTCGGTTATTTTGAGATTCAGAGTATCGCCCGTCTGGGTTATCTCGTAAATTCCGTTTTTAGAAGCGCGGCTTCTGAAAAGAGCAATATCGATAAGACCCATTACAACACGCGGTGGCTCACCGAAACGGTCGCAGAGCTCGTCGATAACGTCCTCTGCGTCCTCTCCCGTTTTTATCTCGGCTATTCTTCGGTATATTCCGAGTCTTGCGGGCAAACTTTCAATATAATTTTCGGGTATATGCGCAGATATGCTGAGGTCAACCGTACATTCTGCCTCGGGCTCGACCTTAATGCCTTTTTCCTCGCTCATAGCCTCCCCGAGGAGTTTTAGATACATATCGTATCCTACCGCTTCCATGTTTCCATGCTGTTCGCCACCTAGAATACTGCCGGCACCCCTTATTTCAAGGTCGCGCATAGCAATTTTAAAGCCCGAACCGAACTCGGTATATTCGCGGATAGCCTCAAGTCTCTTGGTAGCAACTTCACTCAGTCCCCTGCCCTGTCTGAAACAAAAATAGGCATATGCACGTCTCGGAGAGCGACCAACTCTGCCTCTGAGCTGATGAAGCTGAGACAGACCAAAGCGGTCCGCATCCTCGATAATAAGCGTGTTTGCATTCGGAACATCTACGCCTGTTTCGATTATTGTAGTGCAGACGAGCAGATCTATCTCGTGCTCGATGAGCCGTTTCCATACATCTGATAACTGCTCCTCGCTCATTTTTCCGTGAGCGGTGGCTATTCTGCAATCGGGCAGCTGCTCAGCAAGTCTAAATGCTACTCGGTCGATAGTCTCGACGCGGTTATGAAGGTAATATACCTGGCCTCCGCGACGAAGCTCTTTTCTTATAGCCTCTAAAAGCAGTGCGTTGTTCTGCTCTAAAACATAAGTCTGTACGGGATGTCGGTCATTTGGAGCCTCGTCTATTGACGAAAGGTCGCGAAGTCCCGACATTGCCATATTAAGAGTCCTCGGAATAGGAGTTGCCGAAAGGGTCAGCACATCTACAGCGGGATATGACTCTTTAAGCTTTTCTTTCTGTGCTACTCCAAAGCGTTGCTCCTCATCTATTATGACAAGTCCTAAATCCTTAAACACGACATCCTTTGATATAAGCCGGTGGGTTCCGATAACAAGGTCGACATTGCCGCGTTTAAGTCCTAAAACGGTCTTTGCTTGCTCCTTGCTGCTTACAAATCGCGACAGCATTTTAACCACTACGGGCATATCACCAAAACGTTTTATAATAGTGTTATAATGCTGCCACGCTAGTATTGTTGTCGGAACAAGGATAGCGCACTGCTTGCCCTCACT
>JAZQER010000009.1:0-40208 GCA_045539095.1 Acutalibacteraceae bacterium
TCGTGAGACAGTTCGGTCCCTATCTGTCGTGGGCGTAGGAAATTTGAGAGGAGCTGTCCCTAGTACGAGAGGACCGGGATGGACGCACCTCTGGTGCACCAGTTGTTCTGCCAAGGGCATAGCTGGGCAGCTAAGTGCGGATTGGATAAACGCTGAAAGCATCTAAGCATGAAGCCAACCTCAAGATTAGATTTCCCATAGCATAAGCTAGTAAGGTCCCCTGTAGACTACAGGGTTGATAGGCAGCAGGTGTAAGCGTAGCGATACGTGTGCTAGGCTGTACTAATAGACCGAGGGCTTGACCTTTTTCGTTCCTCTAATGTTTGCTACATCCATCTTTGTTCAGTTTTTAAGGTGTGATTAACATCTTAATAAGTTGGTGCCGATTGCGATGAGGGTCCACCCGTTCCCATCCCGAACACGGAAGTTAAGCTCATCAGCGTCGAAGATACTTGGCGGGCAGCTGCCCGGGAAAATAGAACGGTGCCAACACAAAGAAAAACACACAGATTTCTCTGTGTGTTTTCTTTTATATGTAAGACAAGGAAGATACTCAGCCGTAGTATAAAGAGGATCTACGCATATTGCTAAATTCACCACACAAGAAATTGTAAACTGATGATATTACATATTAGGATATATATTCTGGCTATGTAGGTGTTATGAGATTGTTTTATATTGGTTTTAATATCGCATTTTATAATATCAACTAAAATTCAACACCTAATTTCTTGAATTAGTATAATAATTATGTTAATATTCAATCACAAAAACACCGCTGCGGTCAAGTTTAAGAGGATAATAGCTTTCTTGCTTGATTGGAACATTATAGGCTTTTCGGTGATGTTTTTAGTCTTTTTCGCAAAAACCTTTATTGATGAGAGTTCATATGTCATGAGCGACGGTGCAGTATTCTTATTAATGGGTACAATCCTTTTATATCCTGTGTGCGTTGCGCTGCGCGATGTAATATTCGGCGGCAGGAGCCTCGGCAAGAGGATAATGGGACTTGTTGCGGCGGATAAGACAACAGGCAAAAAACCGAGTGTAGGAAAGCTTATGTTAAGAGGTGTTTTTTTCCTTATGTATATTGACGGTATAATTCTGTTTGTCTCAGGAAAGTCGGTGGGTGACCGTGCGGCGGGAACAATTGTTGTGCCAAAGAAATCGTTGGAAAAAGAATTTGACCAAAAGTCATACACAACAAAGGTTGAACAGATAAATTCTTATAAAGCGCCAAAAACAAAAAGTGCGAAATTTATTGTGCTTACTGTAATTGGTATTTTCCTTGCTTTTTTACTTGTCTTGTTTGTGATCATTAATATCGGACTAAACGCTGCTAAACAAACTGAAGAATACGATATAGCGTATAATTATCTTGTTAACAGCGAGGAATTTATAGAATCGGGTTCGGAACCTGAGGATATTAGGTTGACGCGGTATTCTACCGTTCAAAATTTGGCTGCTGACGGAGCCACAAGGACCACTTCGTTCACATTCAAAGCAGGAGGTCGCTCTTATGTGGTGAATCTCATCTATAAAGATGGGAAATGGGAAATCAATGCCTATACTATAATATTTTGAAATTGATACAAGAGAACAGATTAATTTCTATGATGATTTAGTCTGTTCTCTTTTTTATTTCTACAACTTCATATAATCGACATCATGCTTAGACATATATTTCAGTCAGCTTGGCTTATAATGTAAGAACGGTATAGGGGGAATTTACTTTTAAATTACGGAGATGTTGAAAAATGAAGGAAAGCATCAAGAAAAGGGCGGGGCTTAATGAAATAGGCTGGAGAGAACTTGTTCAGGAGGTAATACGGCAGGGCATAGTTGCAGTAATAGCCTTTGTAACGGCAACGGCAGGGGTGTTCGGCGAAATGCGACCGTTTGGATTATCTTTTCTTGCCGCAGTGCCGGGCGAATATCTCGCACTTTCTACATTTGGAGCGGTATTAGGTTATATAATACCGCTATCGAGCTCATCAGGTTTTCGGTATTTTGCCGCACTATTTGCTATTGTTGCGATTAAGGCGCTGCTTTCGGCAATAACAAAGTATGCGTCGCGACCGGTATGGTCATCACTTATCTGTTTTGCTGTAACTGCATCTACGGGTCTTGTAGTCACAAGCGGCAACATCGCGGGTATGCTTACGTCGGTGGCTGAGGGAATATTTGCAATGGGCGGCACATATTTCTTTAACCGCGCTTTCAAAATAACAAGACGGAAAATATCGGGCCTTCGCGGAGAAGAGCTTGCTTCGGCGCTTATCGCTGTAAATATAATTGTCATGGGCTTTATGAATGTTACAGCGGGCGACATAACACTAGGAAGAATACTTTCAGCAGCATTTGTGCTTATAGCTTCCCGTTACGGACAGACAAACGCGGGAGCCATCAGCGGCATTGTAGCGGGCTTTTGCACATGCCTTGCAACGGGTGAGCCTCTAGACATTGCAGTGTTCGCATTCGGAGGACTTATGGCGGGTATATTTGCCTCTCACGGAAAATATATTCAGGTCTTGATGTATATAACCTCTACATCTGTTGCATCGGCACTCGGTGGTAGTTTTGTTATGTCGGTAGGTTATTTTATCGAGGCGGCTTTCGGTGCGGCTCTTTCACTATGTATTCCGAAAACCCTCTCTGTAAAGGTAGGCAGAATGTTTTCTCCGCCTGTCAAAACGGTATCAGAAAACGGTATGAAAAAGTCGGTAACTATGCGACTTAAATATGCCGCAGGAGCACTTTCGGACGTTTCCGAAACGGTTGAAAATGTTGCTCGCGAGCTCGGACGCATAAACGCGCCCGATTTTGAGACGGTTATCTCGCAAATAGAAAAGGATGCCTGCAGCGGATGTACTCTTTGCGTACATTGTTGGGAGCAAAAAAAGAATGATACTGTTTCGGCAGTTTTGGATATGATAAAGGCGGTAAAGGAGAATTCGGAGGATATCGCAGCGGCGGCCCCCGATGAATTTAAGGGCAGATGTATAAGAGGCACAAAAATGGGACAAGCGGTGTTCCGTCATTATTCCGATTATGCTTCTCGTTTAGCCGCTGAGAGCCGACTTTCGGATGTCAGAAATGTCGTGTCCGACCAATTTGCGGGGATATCAAATATGCTGACTGACCTTGCCACTGAGCTTAACCGAGACGAAGTATTTGACGATTTGACGGCCGGAAAAATAGCAGCATCCCTTAAAAACATTGATATACGCGCCGAAGAATGCGGATGCAGGCTTGATAAATACGGTAGAATGACGGTAGAGATAATTGTAAAGCCAACAGAGAAGATACGCTATAACCGTATGCAGATATTAAGGTGCGTTGAGGCTTGTTGTGATAGGGACTTCGAGCCACCTGCAGTCAATGAGCTTGATAGGAATGTATATATAACCCTTACTGAAAAGGCTGTTATTTCTGCCGACATCGGTGTGTCGCAGCACGCCTCGTCGCCGTCGGGTATATGCGGCGATGCATACAGCCATTTTAACGATGGCAAGGGAAGGGTATTTATGGTGCTGAGCGACGGTATGGGTGCGGGTGGCAGAGCGGCGGTCGACGGCGCGATGGCGTCAGGGCTTATGTCACGCCTCTTGAAAGCAGGCTTTGGTTACGATTGCTCGCTTGGTATAGTAAATTCTGCCATGCTCTTTAAATCAACAGATGAGTCGCTTGCGACGGTCGATATTTCCTGTATTGACCTCTTCAGCGGTAGAACCGACCTTTTAAAGGCGGGCGCGGCACCGACCGTTATTCGTCGCAACGGTAAAAGCGGAAGGGCGCAGTCGACTTCGCTTCCTGCAGGCATACTACGTGAGGTAGGCTTCGATAAGGCAACGGTTAAGCTTCGTCCGGGCGATGTTGTGGTTATGATGTCGGACGGAGCAACAAGCGAGGGAACCGAATGGATATGCGCCGAGCTTGAGGCATGGCGGGACGGAAGCGCCCAGGCACTTGCTGAGCATCTTTCTCACTGTGCAAGACGTCGCAGAAGCGACAACCACGATGACGATATAACAGTAATGACTGCTATAATTGAACGAGCGGTGTGAAGAGACACTTGATTTTTAAGATTTTGTATGGTAGTATAAAAATGCAGTTATAAACCCGACAACGAGAGCGGAGTGTATTTTAATCGTTGCCGAGTTATCTTCATATAGATATCGGTATCAAAACAAAATATGTAAGCGCATAGGTTGTACGGGAAAAACTATCCGTCTGCTTATGCGCTTTTTTACATATAAGAGTTTTTGTTATGAAGCGATAAGAGGGTGTCATTCGCGAGACGGTGTTAGTTTTTAAAAGGGGGATTACAGATGAAAAAGTTATTGAAAGTTTTATGTATGGTTATGAGCGTATTGGTGATTCTTTCTTTTGTTTCATGCAACAAGGAGGCAACATCGTCCGACACATTGAGTGAGGGTCAACCCTTTATACCCACCGATGCAGCTTCTCTTTGGAATAAGATAGATGAAACGATGAACAGTATTGATTCCTATGAAGTGAACTCAATAATTAAAATGAGCTTCTTTAGCAACGGCAGCAAGATTATTGTGTCGGGAGATCAGGTTGGTTTACTCTGCAAGGGTGAAGATGATTACTATTCGTACCTATATAGTAAGACGGAAATGAGCTGCGATGAGCCGAAAATTAATGACACCTACGAAACTATAGAGGCATATTATGACGGCAAAATGTATGTTTATACCAAGGATGCTAAATATGAACAGAAGCTATATTCTAAAATGACATCTGATGACTATATAGCATACGGTGATGAATTGGATATTTTCAAAGATATAGATCTTGCAGATTGTAAGGATCCGGAGTTTTCAAAAAATGAGGACGAAACGTATAGTATAAAATTTTCGGGCTATACCAAGAAAACCGTAAACAGTTTTCTTGATAATATGGCAATGCCAGAAGAAGAACTGGGTGCAGATATTATAGATGTTGAGATAAACATATCAACTGATACACAGTTCCACGCAAAGAAGATGGAATTTAAGTTCGTTTTTGAAGAAGGGGAAGATGCGCTTACTACACCCGAATTTACTGCAACAAATGAGTATTCAAAATTCAATGAGGCCAAGCCTAATCCCGAAGACATTAAAACCGAGGATTATGTTGAGGTTAATGATGTACGTATACTAAAGAGAGTAGAAGATGGTATAAATGATCTTCAAAACGCGACATCGGGCAGTTTTACCCTAAACATCAAACAGGATATAAAACTGGCAGGCCAAACAAGCTCTGTGACTGAGGACGACACTGTTTCGTACGGAGTAGAAAACGGAAGCTATTACTACGATATAACCGCAATATCCAACAATGTGAAAACAACTATAAAATATAAAGGCGGGATACAGACAATATCTACGCCTGGTTATGAAGATCAGGTTGCGAGCCTGTCTGAAGAAGCAGCAAAAGAAGTTATTAACAGTTTGATAAATACAGCCGGATATACCAAAGAATATGTTTCAGGAGTAACAAAAGTTGATGACGGAAAGTATAAAATAGAAATGGGATATGTTGTCGGCGATGAATATCAACAATACTTCGAAAGCATCGGCGCAAAATACAAATCCGCTTCTCTAGAGATGGTTGTATATTCACAGGGAGATAGGATAAACAAGATAGAGGGAAAGCTGAAAGTTAAAGGAACATATAATTCGGAAAATCTTGAAATGACCATTAATTCAACTCTTAGTATTAAGGATGTTACAATACCAACGGTAGATATGTAGGGGAAATGCAAGGGCTCTAAATTCCTGTATTATATAGGTATACTTTTTAATGGATAAAAGGCGGTGCGAAAAGCTGGTTGAATTATCTTTTGTTGTATGTTACTATGATAGTGGACAGACAGATTTCGGCGGCCTGTAAGAATTGATGTGCTGAATACAAAAGAGGGGGATTACCATGAAAAAATGTTTATCGGGTGTTTTAGCAATTTGTTGTGTGTTGACCTTTGTATTCTGTGGCTGCAAAGAAGAGACAGTGGAATTTACCGCACCTGCAGAGTACGCATCGGTAGTTCAGGTTACTATAAATCCTACGGTTAATCTGTATCTCGATGCAAATGAGGTTATTTTGGCTGTTGAGTATGTTAATGCTGACGCTAAAGAATGTTATGAAAAGATCGAGACTGAACTTGTAGGTAGCAATCTTACTGCAGGGTTAAATGCCGTAATTGAAACTGCAGAGGCTGACGGCTTTCTTGAAAAGAATAAAACTGTTACTATTGATGTTGTAGAGGCCAAACAAGAAGATAAAAAGCTCGAAATTCTTAATACAGCTACCGATTCGGTCAAGAACTTCATAACCGAAAAGAAAATTCAGGCAGAGGTTGTCTTGACCGAAACCGCGCAAAAAGAGATAAATGATAAGGCTGCTGCAGATAAAGCCGCCGCAGATAAAGCCGCCGCAGATAAAGCCGCCGCAGATAAAGCTGCCGCAGATAAAGCCGCCGCAGATAAAGCTGCCGCAGAAAAAGAAAATAAGAATCCTATAAAAAAATTGAAAAAGGGCGTTGAATATAGCTTTTTCAAACCCGGTGAAGATGAAATGTTAATTACAGGTTTTTTCATAACCTTCAACGAAAACGGAAGATACTCCTATTCTAAGGCACCTTACACCTATGACGAATACGGAGAGGGCGAATTTGTTATCTATAACGGAAAGAAGTATTATTTGGCAGGCGGAGGCGGAGGCGCTGGAGCGTATACTCTTACCGAGGAAAAGATAATTATGACCGAGGCTTATGAAATGGTACTCACAATGGCCGAGGACGGAGCTCTTGTGATAGAAAAGCAAGACCCGAATTCTGATTTTTTCAAGGTTGGCGACAAGCTTACTGTTAAATAACACGGTATATTATACTTATGAACTTAAAAAGCTCGGAAGAATTTTCTTCCGAGCTTTTGTTGTGTGATTTGAATGTTATCTATATAAGCCTTCGGCGGTCATTTTTGCTATTGCATCAACAACGCCCTGCTTATCCTCGCGGTAGGTAACTCCGTACCAGCGGTCGCGGCTTTCAAGCACGCTTACCTTTTTGATACCGTCTTTTATAAGACGGTCAATCTCAAAGGGAATAAAGAACTCGCTCTTAGGCTCAGCTATACGAGTGTCGAGGAATTTCTTGAAATCTTCCTCAAGGTAATCGAATATATCGGGCTGGAGTCCCCACATATTCATAGAAACAAGGCCATCGGGGTTGAGGTCGCCTTTATAGTTGCCCTCGCCGTCGAAGTATTTGCAGTCCTTGTCGATCTTTGTAAATTCGGTAACATCCTCAAGATATCCGTCCTTTACAGAGCAGATGCCGCGGGAAACGGTACCGTTTTCGGTAACGGTGTTCTTTAACTGGAAGCCGACCATAGAGTAATCACCGGTCTGCTTTTTAAGTTCTTCGTAAATAGCCTTAAAGCCACTCTTTCCGTAGTAGTCATCTGCATTGATAACGGCGAAGGGTTCGTTTACAATGCCCTTGCAGCAAAGCACGGCATGTCCTGTACCCCAAGGCTTAACGCGATCGGCAGGGCAGGTATAACCCTCAGGGAGCTTGTCATTCTCCTGAAAAACATACTCAACCTTTACCATTTTTTCAATGCGATGGCCGACCAGCTCCTTAAAGTCCTTTTCAATAGCCTTTTTGATAATGAAAACGACCTTATCAAAGCCTGCCTCGACCGCATCATAGACCGAATAGTCTACGATAGCTTGTCCGTCTTTTCCTACCGGCTCAGCCTGTTTGAGTCCGCCGAAGCGGCTTCCCATTCCTGCCGCCATAATTACAAGTGTTGCATGAAAATCCATATTAATCACTCCTGATAATTTACTGTTTTTTAAATATTTCACCGCCTATAATGACGGTTTCAATTTCCATATCATTGTTGATTATGAGCAAATCGGCATCATAACCAAGCTCTATTTTTCCTTTGTTCAGCCCCAGCATTTGGGCAGGGTTGCGGCTCGCCATATCTACAGCCTCATCAAAAGGAATGCCAATGCTTGTCACATTTTTGACACAGTCCCATAATGTTGCTATACTGCCTGCAATAGTGCCATCAAGAAGTCGCGCGATACCATCCTTCAGCACTATATCAAGTCCACCCGATTCATACTGCCCATCGGGCAGTCCCGTACAACGAAGGGAATCGGAAATAAGTATCAGTCGGTTTTTGCCAAACATTTTATATGCGGCAAGCAGTACCGAGCTATGCACGTGAAGAAGATCTCCGATTATCTGTGCATAAATGTGCTTTTCTACTGCCGCTCCGATAGGGCCCGGATTTCTGTGATGCATCGGCGGCATTGCGTTAAATGTATGCGTCAGGCAGTTTGCGCCGTTTTCGATAGCGGCTATGGCAGTGTCGTAGTCACAGTCGGTATGACCGATAGAAACTACGCAGTCGGGTGTCACCTCACGGATAAAATCCATACAACCTTCGACCTCGGGCGCGACATTTATAAGCTTGACTCCCTTGAACTGATGAAAATCTTCTACGCTTGCGGGCTTTAAATACTTCTCATTCTGTGCACCCTTGTATTTTGTTGAAATAAAGGGGCCTTCGAAATGAAGCCCTATAATATTGGCACCTTCGTGCTCGGTAGGAGCTTCACAGACCCTCAAAAGGTCATCGTAGCCCATAGTCATTGCCGTTGGCATAAAGCTCGTTGTACCGTGCTCGGCATAGAAGCGGCACATAGGCGCAAAATCAGCGTCCATAGTATCCACTCCCAAGCAGCCGTGAGTGTGTATATCAATAAGACCGGGGATAAGACGGCGGCCACCAATATCAAAGCCTCCTGAGAGAGCAGTATCGGATATTTTTGTTATTTTCCCGTCTTTTATCTCGACGCTTTTAAGCTCGCCTTTTATTAGAGCGTTATTCAGAATCATAAATGCCTCTATTCAATGTATTTGCGGACACTGTATTTTCTAATATAATACCATAATTGGTTTGTATCAGCATATATGTATACATAAGTTTATTATACATTCATCTCACAAAAAATCAATGAAATCTTTTGAGTTGCATATTTATAAGTTGTCTAGACTTTTTATCAATAATTAATCTTGCATTTATATGCCTTTTATAGTAGAATTATTACATATATGTTTTGGAGGTTTCGAAAATGTACGAAAATTTAATGAAGTCTATTGATTTTGTAGCGGAGTTTGACGCAGAAGTTGCCGAGGCAATGGAAAACGAGCACAAAAGACAGCAGAACAATATCGAGCTTATAGCAAGTGAGAACTTTGTTTCTCCCGCAGTTATGGCGGCTATGGGCTCTATTCTTACCAATAAATATGCCGAGGGCCTTCCCGGAAAGAGATATTACGGCGGCTGTGTTCACGTTGACGTTGTAGAAGATATTGCAAGAGGCCGCGCTTGTAAACTCTTCGGCGCTGACCACGCAAATGTTCAGCCTCACTCGGGCGCACAGGCTAATATGGCGGCTTACTCTGCCGTTATCGAGCACGGCGATACCGTTATGGGTATGAACCTTGCTCACGGCGGACACCTTACCCACGGCTCTCCCGTAAACGCTTCGGGTAAGAATTACAACTTTGTTCCTTACGGCGTTGGCGACGACGGATATATCGACTATGACGAGATGAGAAGAATTGCAAAGGAGTGCAGCCCGAAGTTAATCGTTGCAGGCGCTTCCGCATACTGCCGTGAAATTCGCTTCGATATCATTGCCGACATTGCAAAAGAGGTCGGCGCACTCTTTATGGTAGATATGGCGCACATTGCGGGTCTTGTTGCCGCAGGACTTCATATGAGCCCCGTACCTTATGCCGACATTGTAACTACCACAACCCACAAAACTCTCAGAGGTCCCCGTGGCGGCCTTATCCTTTGTAAGGAAGAGCTTGCCAAGGCTATTGACAAGGCTGTATTCCCCGGAAATCAGGGCGGTCCTCTTATGCATGTTATCGCCGCAAAGGCAGTCTGCTTCGGTGAGGCGTTAAAACCAGAATTTAAAGAGTATCAGGAACAGATCGTAAAGAATGCAAAGGCTCTCGCCGACGGTCTTACAAAGAGAGGCGTAAAGCTAGTATCGGGCGGTACCGATAACCACCTTATGCTCGTTGACCTTGTAGGTACTAACGTTACAGGTAAAGAGCTTGAGCACAGACTTGACGAGGTAAATATCACAGCTAACAAGAACGCTATCCCGAACGACCCCCAGTCTCCCTTCATTACATCGGGTCTTCGCATCGGCACACCTGCCGCTACAACCAGAGGACTCGTTGAAGAGGATATGGACAAGATAGCAGAGTATATTGCGCTTGCGATTTCTGATTTTGAAGCCAATAAGGATTATATTAAAGAGGGCGTAGCCGCAATCTGCAAAAAGTATCCGCTTTATTAATTAATAATGAAAAATGAATAATGAATGTGCCTGCGGCACTATATATCCGTTGCCGAAAGGCAACACCGAAATTATTCATTATTAGTTATTAATTATTCATTCATTACAAGGAGGTGACCGTATGTCAAAACCGCTTGCTGACAGAGCAAGACCTACCTCGCTCGATGAGGTAGTAGGTCAAAAGCATCTGCTGGGTGATGGCAAGGTGCTCCGCAAAATAATTGAATCGGGGGTAATCCCGAATCTTATATTCTACGGACCGTCGGGCGTAGGTAAGACTACGGTCGCCAAGATAATTTCTGCAAAATGCGGTAAAAAGCTCTATTATCTCAACGCAACGACAGCCTCAACCTCCGATATAAAATCTATAATCGGAGACCTCGGCTCAATTGAGACTGCAGGCGGAGTGCTCTTATATCTCGACGAGATACAGTCCTTTAACAAAAAGCAACAGCAGATACTCCTTGAGTATATCGAAAACGGGGATATAACTCTTATCGCGTCTACCACCGAAAATCCCTTTTTCTATGTTTATAACGCCATTCTTAGCCGTTCAACGGTTTTTGAGTTTAAGGAAATTGCACCCGCAGAGGTGGTACCCGCAATTAAGCGTGCGGCTGAGTTTTTGGAAACCGAAAAGGGAATAAAGGTCGAAATTGCCAATGTAGAGGCTCTTAAAATTGCCAGAAGCTGTTCGGGAGATGTAAGACGGGCTCTCAACACCCTTGAGCTTGCCGTTATGACTAGCCTTGAGGACGGCAAGGCGGTCGTTTCTGACAATGTTTTAGAGCAGCTGCTCGCACATTCCTCTGTCCGCTATGACCGCGAGGGCGATGAGCATTACGACATTGTGTCTGCTTATCAGAAATCTATGAGAGGAAGCGACCCCGATGCCGCAGTTTACTACCTTGCGCGCCTCCTCGCCGCAGGAGATTTACCTAGTGCCTGCCGTAGGCTTATGGTCTGCGCCGCCGAGGATGTAGGACTGGCTTATCCCCAGATAATTCCGATAGTGAAGGCGGCTGTTGATATGGCAAATGCCGTAGGACTTCCCGAAGCGGCAATACCCCTCGCCGATGCAGTCGTACTCGTTGCGATAAGCCCCAAGTCAAACACGGCGCACGATGCTGTCTTTGCCGCAATGGACGCTATTGAAAAGGGCAAGGGCGGCCCCGTTCCGCGCCACCTGCAAAACAAGCACTTTGACGGTGCCGACAACGACACCCCCGGTCAGTTCTATAAATACCCCCACAGCTACCCCAACCGTTGGGTTGCGCAACAGTATTTGCCCGATGATCTTAAAAACACTAAATTTTATGAGTTCGGCGAAAACAAAACCGAGCAGAAATTTAAAGAATATTGGGATATGATAAAAAGAGGTTCTCGATGACGAGAACCTCTTTTTGAATGCAGAATGCAAAGCGCAAAATGCACAATTTCGGTGTTGCCTTACGGCAACAGATCAAACCGTTTTAATTTTCTCTATGATTCGGATAATGCTCTCTTTATCCTCTGCATTTATGTAAATTTCTTCACACTTTTGCTGTGCTTCTACTAATATTTCAATAGCTTTTGTTGCCGCAATAAACATTTCACGATACATTTCTTTATAATTTGTCATAATATGACCTCCTTTTTATCTATTATACAAAATATGCATTGCAATTGCAATGCATATTTTTAAGGAGAATTGCTTTACACTATAAGCAATACAAATGTATTGCGAGGTTGAATTATGGGGAAATTTAAAATTCCGAGCACACCTGCTACTACGAACAAAACCATTCGTTTTCCGAATGATGTCATTGAGGGTGTAGAAAAGGCGATTGAGGGAAAAGAATGCAATTTTTCCGCCTTTGTTATAGCTGCCGTAAAAATGGCGCTTGAAGATGTTAATCAGGCTGAGGATTAAGCAGTTAGATTTTTATGATAGTTTTTGACAGACTTTGGAAAACGATGGAAGAAAAAGGCGTCTCAACTTATTGGCTCAGAGAAAAGTGCGGTATTGATAGTAAAACGGTACGCCGACTGAAAGCTAATGAGAATATTGAAACAAAGACGCTGGATAAGCTTTGCTCTGCGCTTAATTGCAGGCTTGAAGATATAGCTGAATTTGTGGAATAAAAAAGAGCTTCTCATCGAGAAGCTCTTTTTTAGGGAAAGGGGAAGATTACTTTTTCACTATTCGTATAATGTTTTCTTTATAACACAAATTGACAAGTTTTTTTCAATCTATTATAATAGAATTGCAGAATATAATGATATTTCTGCAAGGTGTATAAATCTTTACTTATATGCAGGTGTATGTTGTGCAGGTTTTTGAAGTTTTTAATTATAATTTAAAGGAAATTCGTTTTAAAAACAATAAAGATTATATAGATTCACTGCTTTGTCAATTAGGCTTCACATATACCGATATAGGCTTTTGCTTTTGGGGATATTCTACCGGGGAACTATGTGACAAAGCCATAAAGTATTTTCCACAGCTTGCGGAATATAAGCAGTATGAAGAACCCTCGAAGTATTACCCGGGAAGCTCGGAGATGTACTATTTTTCCAGTATGTTTGACAATGAAGATGGTGTTTCTTTACATGTGACTGAAGAGCAAAAAGATAGCGTAGCAGCTTTACTCAAAAAAATTCCTCACTCAATCAATTTTCCGTTTATGGGTGTTTTGCTCGATAATGTAAATTGGTATGGTGATGAGTATCAAAATCATGAATTAGCATTCAGAAGAAAGAAATACGGTTTTCAGGATCATAATTATTATTCTTATTACGGAAACAGCATTCGTTTTTTCAAAGAATTTGATTTTGGTAATAAGTATAATCTCGTCAGTTTTATGATAGAACGATTGCCTGACGGCGATGGTCTCGCGCCCTATCCGAAGGGCTTTAGTGAATTGCTTTCAATGCTTGGGAAGCCGAAGAGCAGGGTGTTCAGATGCTATTTTCCTGAACAAGAGAAAAAAGATTTGGAGAGAACATATGAGAGGGTAGGGGCATTTATCTCCGAAATGGGCGCACCCTTTAAAATCAGCCTTCCCGAAATAGAAACCGAGCCGATAACCAGTATCGATGACTACGTAACCACTGTTTCGGGCTTTTCTCCAAAGGCGGCATTTAGTAAAGCGGCAAGAAAATTTGGATACAAATATATTTCTTATTCACATGGGCAATATATTTACCGAAAGGCAGATGAAAATAATCACACCTTTGAAGTGGAATTTTTAAACATTCCGTTAAGCGTTGTTTTTGAAGCAAGTGTTGGTGCTCAGGGTTTTAATTTTTCTCATACTTTGTTTTCGGCAGAGCGTGTAACGCTGGATGAAGTGTCGAAGGCTGAACTTTTTGCAGAAAAGGTTTTTGAGGCGGCAGACAAAATGGAAAAAGCCTGCGGTGAAGAATTGCTTTCAGCCTACGGAAAAACGCCGAAATGGTTTGAATTATGATAAAAAGAGGTTCTCGTTAAGCGAGAACCTCTTTTTTAGGGAAAGGGGAAGTCCCTTTTCCGAGTTGTAGGGCAGGGGTGCGGGTGTCCGGTGGACACCTCTGCGAAGCAGAAGCACCGACCGAGGCGACAGCCGAGAACTCTGCTCCTGCCGTTTTTATATGGTGCCGTAGGCACACATTAATTCTGCATTTTGCATTATGAATTCTGCATTGCGTTTTACCCTAGTAAAACGTCACTTACGAGCATCACACAAAAGCCAACGAGCAGAGCGTAGGTCGCACCTCGTTCTCCACCGTGACCGTGGGTTTCGGGTATCATCTCATCGCTTACGACATAGAGCATTGTTCCACCTGCAAAAGCGAGTGCAAATGGGAGAATTGCGGAGGAAATGGTAACCGCAAAATAGCCGATAAGTGTACCTATTATTTCAACAATTCCCGTGGCGGCGGCTATTAAGAAAGTGCGGGAGGGCTTTACTCCCGAAGCGAGCAAAGGCGCAATAATGACCATTCCTTCGGGGATATTCTGCAGCGCTATACCGCCAGCGATAAGAAGCGCGCCGCCCACGTCTCCTGAGCCGAAGCCGACACCCGCCGCAATACCCTCGGGTAGATTGTGTATTGCGATAGCGGTTACGAAAAGGAGCACCTTTGAAAGGCTCCCGTTTTTGTGGTCCTCAATATCGGCACCTACAAGTCGGTGCAGGTGAGGGACCAGCTTGTCTATTAAATTCAGACAAAGCGCACCTGCAAAAATGCCTGTAACCGCATATAAAAGTCCGAGCTTTCCGCCGTATTCGACCGACGGGATTATAAGTCCGAGCACCGCGGCAGCCAGCATTACGCCTGCCGCAAAGGAAAGCACGATGTCGGAAAATTTGTGTGAAATTTTCTTAAAAACAAAGCCGAGCAACGAGCCGAAAATGGTTGCGCCGCCGACGCCTGCTGCTGTAAGTAGTACAAGTTCCATATTTTACTCCTTAAAATCGCTTCCTTGGATAAGTTGGTCCTCGGAAAACCTTTTTTTGATAAAATTTAATACCTTTTTCTTGTCTGCAGACCAGAGAGGAGCAACAAGGTCACTCTTTGCACCGTCACCCGTAAGTCGGTGAATAACCGTATTTTTGGGAAGAAGCCGAATACACTTTTCGAGAATATTTACGTATTCTTCCATACTGAGTAACTTAAAAAGCCCCTTTTGGTATTCCTTTTCAAGGTCGGTGCCCCTTACTATATATAATAGGTGAAACTTAACCCCATCAACCCTTAACTTCGCGATATGCCGTACCGTGTCGAGTATCATATCCTCGGTTTCGTCCGGCAGACCTAATATAATATGAGCAACAGTTTCTATCCCTGCCGTCTGGAGCCTTCTTACTGCGATGTCAAAGACCCCTGTTTTATATCCGCGGCGGATATATTCGGCCGATTTTTCGTGAATTGTCTGAAGTCCAAGCTCAACGGTTACGGGCTTGATTTCGTTTATTTGGCTAAGCAGCTTCATAACACTCTCGCCAAGGCAGTCGGGTCTGGTCGCAACCGCGAGACCTACAATATAATCGGGGCAAATGGCTTCGCGGTATATTTTTTCGAGATATTCGATATCGCCGTAGGTGTTTGTAAAGGACTGAAAATAAGCGATATATTTTCCGCCTCTGTTCTTCGCTTCAACACGCCGCTTTGCATTTTCAAGCTGCGCTATAATGTTGTCGCACTGTTTTTCGGCGAACTCGCCGCTGCCGGAATCGGAACAAAAGATGCAACCTCCTGTTCCGACAGTGCCGTCACGGTTGGGGCAGGTGAGACCCCCGTCAAGCGAGAGCTTATATATTTTACAGCCGTATTTGTTTTTAAGGCAGGAATTTAAATCATTATAAAACATAATAACCCTCCGATTATCTTTATTATATCTTCCAAAAACCGTATTGTCAATTTGAAGAAAAACGGACAATGTCTATCAAATTTTTATTGACTTTTTGGGGGGCTTTCGGTATAATGCTATATTGATAGGCTATGTATAAGGAGATTTATCCCCTTATCGCCGAAATAGAAAATAAGGAGGGTTCCAAAGTGAAAAGAACTTATCAGCCGAAGAAGCTTCATCGTAAGAAGGAACACGGTTTCCTCAAGAGAATGGCTACCGCTAACGGACGCAAGGTACTTGCCCGCCGCAGAGCAAAGGGCAGAAAGCAGCTCACATACTAATTTATGTACTGTTTTAAAAAACTGAAGCAGAACAGTGACTTCAGAAGGATATACGGACGCGGAACGAGTTTTGTTGATTCTGCGTTCGTAGTTTATGCCTTGAAAAATCGCTCGGGTGATTTAAGACTCGGGCTTACGGTAAGCAAAAAGCTTGGGGGCGCAGTCGTCCGTAACCGTGCAAAGAGGGTGCTTACCGCTGCATTTTATGAGTGTGCTCCGCAAATAAAGTCGGGGTACGATTTTGTATTGACGGCAAGAACGAGAATATTTTCATTAAAATCTACCGAGGTTGCCGCAAGACTTATGAACTATCTGCAGAGCGCAGATCTTATAAAGTAGCAAATTATGGGTAAATTACTGATATGTATCATTAGATTTTATCAGAGATGCATTTCGCCGAGCAAGATTCCGTGCTGTCGTTTTCAGCCTACCTGCTCCGCTTATGCAATCGAGGCAATTCAGACTCACGGTGCCTTTAAGGGCTTTTTTATGTCGGTCTGGAGGATACTCAGATGTAATCCTTTCGGCCGTGGCGGATATGATCCCGTTCCTCCCAAAAGAGAAAAAAGGACATAGCAAATTTGCTGATGTAGGTGAATAGATTTGTTTAATTGGTTATTTAATTTTATCAATATCCCGCTTAGTTGGGTACTCAATTTCTTATCGGGAATTATGGGCAACAGCTTTGCATGGGCGCTTGTTGCGTTTACGCTGTTTATTAACCTTTGTATGCTTCCGCTTAGCATAAAAAGCCAGAAGTCATCTGTCGGACAGATGAGAATAAAGCCCAAGCTTGATGAGATTAAGAAAAAATACGGTGACGATAAGCAGAGATATTCTCAGGAGATGCGAAACCTTTATCAGCAGGAAAATATATCTATGGGCGGCGGTTGCCTTCCTATGATTATCCGAATGTTATTTATGCTGTCGGTTTATCAGCTTATCAGAAGTCCTCTTACCTATCTTATGGGTATCAGTACTGATGTCGTAAACTCAGTATGGCCTACCGTCAGAGCGGCTGCAGGTCTTGCTGAAAATGCCGCAGTAGATGAGATTAGAATACTAAATGCGGTACAGGCAGATAATTCCATATCGGCACAGATAGCGCAAAGGCTTAATGATGTTGATTTTACTCTTTTTGGTTTAAATCTTACCGACACTCCTAAATTCGGATGGAATTTTGTGGAGTCATGGCAAGCTATTTGGCTTATTCCGATATTTGCATTTGCCGCACAGATGCTGACTTCTGTTATATCTATGAAAATGCAGAAAAAGCTTAACCCCGAAGCTCCATCTATGGCGGGTATGATGCTCACAATGCCTCTGATTTCGCTCTTCATCGGTTTTACCTTGCCAGGCGCAGTCGGATTTTATTGGATATGCTCAAGTGTTATCGGCTCAGCCGTTCAGTTTAGCGTACAGATTTTTTACGGACCTCACAAAATGCTGGCAAAAGAGCGCGCAAACAGTATCATCAAGGTTTGGGAAGAAGAGAAAAAATATATTGAGAAACGCGTAGAGGAAGACACCTCTGCTGAGTAATAGAAAGAAGGCAATCTCTTTGATTAAGGAATATATAGGACAGGGCGAAAGCCTTGAAGAAGCTACAAATGCGGCTATAGAAGGCCTCGGCGCAGATGTTGACGCCGATGTACAGATAGAGGTAATTTCTGAATATAAGAAAAAGACGCTTGGTCTTTTCGGCGGAAGTCTTGCTAAGGTAAGGGCATATATCGAGCTGCCTGATCCAAAGCCTGCAAAAAAGCCTCAGAAAAAGCAGAATACACCTAGAGTAGAAAAACCCGAGAAAAAGGTAGAGAAGGCTCCGAAGAAGGAGACAGAAGAGGTGAAAATGCCCGAACTCGACCTTGTGGATTCAGACAAGCTTGACCCTGCTTCCCCGTCAGGCAGAGCAGCAGCTTATATCAAAAATGTGCTTATAGGGCTTGGTTGTGAGAATGTGACCGTAAAGGCTGCAGAGCTTGACGGCGGAACATATCTTCAGCTTGACGGAGAGAAACTTGGCGTTGTTATCGGACGCAGAGGCGAGACCCTTGATGCGCTTCAGTATTTAACCAGCCTTGCCTCAAATACCGGTAATGGCTATTACAAGGTAACTCTCAATATCGGCAACTACCGCGAGAAGAGAGAAAAGACACTTCGTGAGCTTGCAAAGAAGGTTTCCGCTCAGGTTGTCTCCAGTGGCAGAAGCAGAACACTCGAGCCCATGAATCCTTACGAGCGCCGTATCATCCACACCGTTATTCAGGATATAGAGGGCGTAACCTCGAATTCTGTAGGTGAAGGAAGCGGCAGAAGAGTTGTCGTAAGTCCCGAGGGCGGCGGACGCGGTGGCGACAGACGTCACGGCGGGAGAGGTGGCCGCGGCGGCAGAGGAGACAGACGCCCGAGCCAGACCGTAAACGCCACACCCATAGAGGGCAGAGAGCCTAAGAAGGACTCTCCCGATGTACCGCTATATGGCAGACTGAACTAATTAAAAAGAGAGGCTTGATGCCTCTCTTTTTTGATGCAGAATACAGGATTAAGAATGCAGAATTAAGGTGTGCTCCGCACGAAATATAAAAAGGTGTGTCTTCGGCACTTTATATATAGCGTCGCAGACACATTAATATGTGCGCAGCACATACATCATTAAAAAAAGACCCTTGTGGGTCTTTTTTGTTTACATATCGGAGAGGACTTCGATATCGATTCCCTCGATAACAACGTCGTGAAGCGGGCGGTCCTGCATACCGGTTCTGACATTAGCAATAGTGTCAACCGTGTCCATACCATCATAGACCTGACCGAATACCGAATGCTTGAAATCAAGCCAGGGTGTGCCGCCGAGAGCTTTATAATCCTCAATGGTGTCCTCGGGGAAGCCGCGGTCCTTTAACTGTTCCATTTGGGAGAGCAGACTGTCGGGGATAGCTTCGCTCGACTGTACGATAAAGAACTGACTGCCGTTTGTGTTGGGACCGGCATTTGCCATAGAGAGAGCGCCGCGGATATTGTGAAGTCTCACATCAAACTCATCCTCGAACTTTTCTCCGTAGATAGACTCGCCGCCCATACCGGTACCCGTCGGGTCGCCGCCCTGGATCATAAAGTCCTTTATAACTCGGTGGAAGATGATTCCGTTATAGTAATCTTTCTTCGCCAGCTCAATAAAGTTCTTAGCGGTCTTGGGGACTTCATTTACAAAAAGCTTTATTTTGATGTCGCCCATATTAGTGTGCATAACGGCAACGGTATCGCCGAAAGCAGGAGCATTGGTCTGAAAACCCATAATATTCACCTCATAGATAGTTTATACCCTTATTTTAGCAGTAAATAGGCCGTTTATCAATATAAAAATCTTGTTTTTGTGACAAATATATGTTAATATACAGTTAATAATATATTTTTATAAGGTGGCTTTGTTTATGAAGTGTCCGTTTTGCGCATTCGAAGAAAGCAAGGTTATTGATTCCCGTCCGACCGACGAGGGCGAACGCATCCGCAGAAGACGCGAATGTCTTTCCTGCCAGCGCCGTTTTACCACCTACGAAATGATAGAAAGTCTGCCTATCATCGTAATAAAAAAGGACAAGACCCGTCAGGCATTTTCGCGTGAGAAGATACTGAACGGTATGGTCCGCGCCTGCGAAAAACGTCCCGTATCGCTTGAAACGCTGGAAAGGGCTATCGACGATATTGAGGTTGAGATCCAAAACTCTCTTGACCGCGAGGTGTCGAGCGAGAAGATAGGCGAGCTCGTTATGAAAAAGCTGTCCGAAATTGACGAGGTAGCGTATGTGCGTTTTGCCTCTGTCTACAGACAGTTCCGTGACATTAACACCTTTATGGAAGAGCTTAATAAATTATTGCAGAAATAAAAACCCACGGCTGTCTCAACCGAGGCAGCCATTTTTGAGGAGACCCAATATGAACCAGAATGAAAGAATGGCGGAGCTTTTACTTCCCAACATTACAAGAGAGCCCGAATATTACGAGGCTTTATATCCCGTACGCGACCTTCCCGAAGGAGCCAGAGTTGTAAGAATTGCACCAAGCCCGACAGGTTATCTCCATCTCGGCACCCTCTTTATGTCGCTTGTAAACAGAATTACTGCTGATTCCACAGATGGAATCTTCTTCCTCCGTGTTGAGGATACCGACAAAAAGCGCGAGATCGAGGGCGGCGTTGATAACATAATAAACGGTCTTGCCCGTTTTGGTATAAATATCGACGAGGGCTTTGTCACACCTACCGAGGAAAAGGGTGTTTACGGACCCTATAAGCAGAGCCTCCGCGCTGAAATTTATCAGTGCTATGTTAAAAAGCTCATTAAAGAAGGTCTGGCCTACCCCTGTTTCTGTACCGCCGAAGAGCTTGAAGCGGTGAGAAATGAGCAAGAGAAGAACAAGATTCGCACCGGCTATCACGGCGAGTATGCCGTTCACAGAAATATCACAGTAGAAGAGGCTGAAGCGCTAATTCGTGAGGGCAAGCCCTATGTTGTAAGACTTAAGTCCCCCGGAAGTGAAGAAAACCGTATTTTCTTCGATGACGGTATCAAGGGCAAGGTTGAAATGCCCGAGAATGACGAGGACTTTGTTCTGCTTAAATCTGACGGTATCCCGACCTACCACTTTGCTCATGCGGTAGATGACCACCTCATGAGAACTACCCACGTTATCAGAGGTGATGAGTGGATATCCAGTGTTCCAAAGCATATTCAGCTCTTCTGGCTTCTCGGCTTCAAGGTGCCAAAGTTCTGTCACGTTGCACCTATTATGAAGCTTGACGGCGGCGCAAAGAGAAAGATATCGAAGCGTAAAGACCCCGAAGCGGCAGTGCATTACTTTGCCGAAGAGGGTTACGATGCGACGAGCGTAATAGAATATCTTATGACGGTCGCGTCCTCCGAGTTTGAGGATTGGAGAAGAGCAAATCCGGACGAGTCTTATAAGAAGTTTAAGTTTAATCTTAAGAAGATGTCGGTATCGGGCGCGCTTTTTGATAATGATAAATTAAACGATGTTGCTAAGAATGTCGTTTCCAAGATGAGCTCTGAGACAGTAGTTGAAAAACTGACCGAATGGGCAAAGGAGTTTGACCCTGAGTTTTATGACGTTCTCACTCGCGACATCGACTATACAAAAAATGTATTCGCTATCGACCGCGACGTACCGAAGCCGCGTAAGGATATTGCAAAGTGGAATGAAGCCAAGGCATACTGCGCATACTTCTATCCTGAGTATTATGAGGCAGGCTTTGAGCTTCCCGAAAACATCGCTGCGGAGGACGCTAAGGCATTCCTTGAGGCGTATAAAAAGGTGTATAAGGCGGAAGATGCCAAGGAAGAATGGTTTGGCCGTATTAAGGAGCTTTGTGCACCTCTCGGATTTGCGGCAGATACTAAGGAGTATAAAGCAAATCGTGAAGCCTATAAGGGAAGTGCAGGCGACCTGTCGACAGTTCTTCGCCTTGCTATCACCGGAAGAAGAAATACACCCGACCTTTGCAGCATAATGCAGGTGCTGGGCTTTGATGAATGTATAAAGAGAATAGATTCCGCAATAAAGGAGCTTTAATATGGCAGAAGAAATTATAAAGGCTGAAGGTACAGAGGAAACCGCAGCTCCTTCAAATTTTATTTATGATTTTATCGATAAGGATCTTGCTGATGGTGTTTACAGTAGGGTGCAGACCCGTTTTCCGCCCGAGCCGAACGGCTATCTCCATATCGGCCACGCTAAGGCAATCTGCATTGACTTTGGAACCGCTGAAAAATACGGTGGCAAGTGCAATCTTCGTCTTGACGATACCAACCCCACTAAAGAGGATGTTGAGTATGTCGATGCGATAAAAGAGGATATTGAGTGGCTTGGCTTTAAGTGGGATAATGTTTACTTTGCATCCGACTATTTCGGTTTTATCCACGAGTGCGCTTTTAAGCTTATCGACAAGGGTCTGGCATATGTTGACGAGTCTACCCCCGATGAGATAAGAGAGATGAGAGGAACTCTTACCGAAGCCGGTAAGGAGAGCCCCTACAGAAACAGACCTATCGAGGAGAGTCGCGACCTCTTTACAAGAATGACGGCAGGCGAGTTCGAGAACGGCGCTATGGTACTTCGCGCCAAGATTGATATGGCTTCCTCAAATATCAATATGCGCGACCCCATAATCTACAGAATTATGAAGGTAGCCCATCACAGAACAGGGGACAAGTGGTGCGTTTATCCGATGTACGACTTTGCTCATCCTCTCTCAGATACTAAAGAGGGTGTAACACATTCTCTCTGTTCTTTGGAGTTTGAAAATCACAGACCGCTTTATAACTGGTTTTTAGAGAAGTTAGAGCTTCAAGAGCCTTCACGTCAGATAGAGTTTGCAAGAATGAACGTAAACTACACTCTGACCTCAAAGAGGAAGTGCCTAAAGCTCGTTAATGACGGTCTCGTTTCGGGCTGGGATGACCCGAGAATGGCTACCATCTGCGGAATGAGAAGAAGAGGATATCCTTCAGCCGCTATCCGTAACTTTGTTGAGAAAATCGGTGTCAGCAAGGCGTACAGCGTTATCGATTATGCGCTTCTTGAGTCTTGTGTGCGTGATGACTTAAACCTTAACGCCGACCGTGCTATGGCTGTGCTTCGCCCCTTAAAGGTAGTTGTTGATAACTATCCCGATGATAAGTGCGAGGAAATTTCAGTAGAAATTAATCCGAACAAGCCCGAGCTTGGCACAAAGACCGTCACCTTCTCGAAGAATCTCTATATCGAGCAGGACGACTTTATGCTCGACCCTCCGGGAAAGTATTTCCGCCTTTGCCCGACAAAGGAAGTTCGTTTAAAGGGTGCATATTTTGTTAAGTACGCATCTCACGAGGAGGATGAAAACGGCAATATCACCTCGGTTCACGTAACCTATGACCCCGAGTCATATGGCGGTGAGTCTCCTGACGGCAGAAAGGTCAAGGGAACACTTCACTGGGTATCTGCAGACCATGCGGTAGACGCTACCGTCCGTCTTTACGACCGACTTTTCAATGTAGAAAATCCGTCGGATGAAGAGGGCGTTTTCTCCTTTGCCGATAATCTCAATCCCGAGTCTTTAACCGTCCTTACAGGCTGTAAGCTTGAAGCCTCCTTAGCCAATGCAAGAGTCGGCGACGGCTTCCAGTTTATGCGTCAGGGTTACTTCTGTCTGGACAAAGATTCAACTGACGGCAATCTCGTTTTCAACCGTACGGTTGCATTAAAGGATTCGTTTAAGAAATGATAGTTTACGATATTTATGACTTTTTAGATGAAAAGTATGATTTTTCATCGGCTCTCGAATATGATAATGTGGGACTGCTTGTCGGTGACGGAAGAGAAAAGGTGACGGGCGCGCTCGTCTGCCTCGACTGTACTGACGAGGCGATAACCGAAGCGGTAAAGAGAGGTGCAAACCTTATCGTTACCCACCACCCCGTAATATTTGACCCACTAAAATCGGTCACCGAGCAGAGTCTTGTGTATCGCCTTATAAAAAACGGCATTTCGGTGATCTCGGCTCATACAAACCTTGACCAAGCAGACGGTGGCGTCAATGATGCACTCTGTAGTGCCATTGGTCTTGAAAATGTCGAGAAGGTCCAAGACCGCGAGGGTTTTGGCTACAGAATAGGCGAAGTAGCCGAGCCCGTAACGAGCGATGAGCTTGCAAAAACGGTTGGCGAGAAGCTCTCTGTCAGAACAAAATATGTAGGCAAGTCATCCTTTATAAAAAGAGTGGCTGTCTGCTCAGGCTCGGGCGGTAGTATGCTCGGCGAGGTTATCAATACGGGTGTCGATGCATATGTGACCGCCGATATAAAGCATAATGTCTTTATGGATGCCCACGAGGCAGGAATCACACTGATTGATGCAGGTCATTTCAATACCGAAGATATTATTATTGATGCGCTTTGCGATGAGCTTGCCAAAGCCTTTCCCGAAACTAAAATATCGTCATTCCACTTTTCGCCTATAAAATATGCATAACAAAAGCCGTGTGAAAGGTTACTTGTCATAAGGATGATTAGACCTCGATGAATTTCACCGAGGTTTTCTTATGCTTATCGGATAGAACTAGCATCACATTTGTAAGAGCAAATGCTTTTTGATAAAACCAAAACCCTTTTTCACGGCAGAATAGGAAACCAAGTGATATTTTATTCGCCGCTAAAACTCGCGAAGCGAATACCACTCGGCTTTTAGCCGAATATCACTGCGAAGCAATATAACTCGCCTAAAGGCGAATAAAACTGCCCAACTTCCCATAAGGATGTTGGGCAATCACACGGCTTTTTGCTATTTTACAAAATCAATATCAAATTCAATAACACAGCAATAGGTTGGGTCTATTTCCTTGGCTATTGCTTCTATTTTTTCTCTAAGTTCAGAATGATTACCGCCCATATCAGCGGGAACTACAACATCGAAAATAAGGTTTGTGCGCTCATCGCTTTTGGGTGTCATACGAAAATCGTGAATTGTCAGCGCGGTGTGTATTTCCTTGATCTTTTCGGCAATAATCGCTTTGGCGTGGTTCAGCTTTTGGTTGTCGGTCTCTACAGGGTCCATATGTATGGTCAGATGCACACCTGTACGCTCGAAAACAAGCTTTTCGCAAAGGTCGATCTGCTCGTGGCACTTTACGATATCGGTGTTGCAGGGCACCTCTACGTGAACAGAGGCAAAACTTCTGCCCGGACCGTAATTATGCGTCATAAGATCGTGGACACCTAAAAAACCGTCAAACGCCATAATTTCGCGTTCTATCTCCTTTGCTCGTTCCAGCTCAAGCGGCTCTCCAAGCAGAGGGTCAAGGGTCTCCTTTGCGGTTTTGAAACCTGACCAAAGAATAAAGATTGACATCAGAATACCGATATACGCGTCAATGTTTATATTTGTCAGCATCATCACGATGACCGAGATTAGTATTGCGGTGGTTACAAGCGCATCGTTTCGCGAATCTGCGGCGGTGGCAAGCACAGCATCTGAATCTATCTTTTTTGCGACCTTGCGGTTGAAAAAATACATCCAGAGCTTTATAAGTACAGAGCAGATAAGTATAACTACCGATAATACGTTGAACGAAAGATCAACGGGGTTTAATATCTTATCGAGCGAGCTTTTAAAAAGCTCCACACCGACAAGAATTATAAGGCCCGAAACGATAAATGCCGATATATACTCAAATCTTCCGTGTCCGTAGGGGTGGTCGGGGTCGGCGGGCTTTGAAGCAAGCCTGAAGCCGAGCATTGTAACAACAGATGAGCCCATATCGGAAAGATTGTTAAGGGCGTCAGCCATTACCGAAATTGATGCCGAAAGAATTCCCACAGTCAGCTTTAAAATAAACAGTAACAGATTACAGAATATACCTACCCAGCCTGCGAGGTTTCCGCACTTTGTACGATAGTCGGGATGTTTTTCATCCTTTTTAATAAATAACTTTAAGAGTAATGAGGTCATTACATTTTGCTTCCCTTCGCGCCCTTAGCACCGAAAGAAACACCTGAAAGAATGTTTGTGTCGATAGTAAAGGTGAGATTTTCGCGGTTTCTGTTTCGGCGGAAAGCGAGGGCTATAAGTTTGTCTATAAGCTCGCTATACTTCATACCCGTAGCTTCCCAAAGGTAGAATGAAAGTGAACCGGGTATGGTGTTTGCTTCGTTTGCATAGACGGTGTCAGTCTCGGTATCAATTATAAAGTCGATACGGCAGACGCCTGATGCGCCCATAGCCTTAAAAATCTTTTTAGCGAGTTCTCTAATTTCTTTACTCTTTTCCTCGCTGATATCGGCAGGTATCTTCCTTTGGAGAGATGCCATGCCCTTAGATCCGCCCTTGGAGTTAGATGTGTATTTATCTTCATAAGAGAGAATTTCATCATTCATAAAAGGCTCTTCGCAAACGGAAGCCTCACATTCGTCGGGGTCACCGACTACAGAGCAGTTTATCTCGCGAATTGCGGATACTGCGTGTTCGACGAGCACTGTATCGGCAAAGGATACAGCGAGGTCAATAGCGTCTATAAGAGCGTTTTTATCGCTTGCCTTACTAATTCCGACCGAGGAACCGAGGTTTACGGGCTTTACGATTACGGGATAGCCGAATTCTTTTTCGCATTTTACGATTATAGCGTCGCGGTCAGCAGCGTAGTCTCTCGCCTTAAAGGTAATGCAGGGGAGTACGGGCAGTCCTGCGTCTTTGAGCACAGATTTAAATACCGCCTTATCCATTCCGACTGCTGAAGAGAGAACGTCACAGCCTACATAGGGAAGCCCTAAAAACTCAAGATATCCCTGCAGAGTGCCGTCCTCACAGTTTGTTCCGTGTACGACGGGAAAAGCGACATTTATAACAACATCCTGCTTTTTCTTAAAGAGCTTGGAATCAAGATAATGCAAAACAACATCCTTACCGCTTTTTATAAGGGTCACGGGTGAAGCGTTTGCAATAAGAGCTTTCATATCTCTGAAAGGCTCTATCTCAAACATTTCAGATGACGTATACATTTCTCCGTTTTTGGAAACATAGATAGGAATAATGTCATACTTATCGCTGTTTGCGGCGCGCATAGCCTGAACAGCCGAAATGATAGAAACCTCATGCTCGACCGAGCGGCAACCAAAGATAAAAGCAACTGTAGTTTTCATAATTTATCACCTCAGATAATTATCAGGAAGGTCGTTTTCGAGCAACACGACCGTATTACTGTCTGCAAACTTTGAATAAATTTCCATAGCGTTTTTAAAGGAATCCGCAACAAAAAGGTTATCTTCATTAAAGCCTGCTTCGCGTGCTCCGTCAGCAAGGGGCAGAGACCTCTGTTTTCCTACAAGGATTATCTTATCGCAAACCTTGGCGGCAGCGAGTCCCAGCGCCTTGTTACATTCATATTCTCTTTCGCCGAGCTCCACAAGGCCCGGAGTGATGATGACCTTTTGCATACCCTCGAATGAGTCGAGAACATTTACGGCTTCGAGGCATCCCTCGGGGTTAGCGTTATAGGCATCGTCAATAAGCAGAGAGCCTGCTACAGATGTTTTCATCTCAAGTCGGTGCTCTACGGGAGTAAGTCTTGATACTGCAAAAGCGATATCTTTTGCAGGAACACCCATATTGTAAGCGAGCGCAGCCGCACCCGTAATGTTCAGCACATTATGCTTACCGAGTAGCTTTGTCGAAACCGAAACTCTTTCATTTTCAAGCACTAGGTCGAAAGAAGCACCGTTTCTGCCGCCCGTAATATTTTCGGCGCGGTAGGTAAGCGAGGGGTCGGTGCCATAAAGATTTATGGCTGTGCCCGTAGCCTTTTTTCTTATAATTACGTTGTCGCCGTTTGCAAAAACCTTCTTTTTGTCGGCTACAGCATCGGCAAGCTCGAATTTTGTAGAGGCGACAGCCTCGATAGAGCCGAATGTGTCAAGATGCTGAGGGCCTACCGAGGTAATAAGAGCAAAGTCGGGAGATACAATATTACATATCTCTTTGATATCACCCTTGTTCTTTGCGCCCATCTCACATACAAAAACCTCAGTGTCGGCACGCATAGACTCTCTAACAGTTCTCACTACGCCCATCGGCGTGTTAAAGCTCTCGGGAGTGTGTAGAGTGTTGTGTTTTTCACTTAATATTCTTGATAAGATGTATTTAGTGCCCGTTTTTCCGTAAGAGCCTGTAATTCCGACTACCTTTAGCGAGGGCATCGACTTCAATACCTTTTTCGCATCGTTTATATAGTAATTTGAAACTGCTTTTTCAACAGGCTTTAAAGCAAAGAGAGTTATAAGGCAGAGCGCATCGGGAATTAAGACTAAAGCATAAAAAACGGTGTAGCAGATGGTTGCGATCATACCGCCAAGCACAACACCTACAGCGCCGAGCGCGGTTAAAAGCAGGAGTGCAAAAGCGAACATTCTTTTGACCCTTGCGGTATATACGAGTTTCTTAATTGATTTTCCGTTTTCACAAAATCCTCTCCAACCGAAGTAAATACCGAGGACTGAGAAAAGCATCATACTTGCCGTAAAGGTATCGTTACCAAAAACAGCTGCGGCAACAACAAGGGCAAGAATAATAACCTTTATTATACAGCGTACTGCGGAAAATGAACTTCTCAGCCAGCCCACATAACGGGAGGCGAAATAAGAATTTTGCTGAAGCATCTGAAAGGCACGGACAAGTGCGAGATAAGCACCGCCGAGACCTAAAGCCAGCCAAATAATTTCTTTTATCATATTACTTTGCACCTCAGATAAAACTGTTAAGAATGGCGTGGGCTTCATACGGGCGCTCAACAAAGGAATAGTGCCCCGTACCCTTTATAACGCAAAGACCTGCGTCAGGAATAAGCTTCTCTATAGTTTTTGCATCCTCAAGAGGAGTTGCCGTATCATTTTCGCCCCAGATGAGAAGTGACGGACACTTGATATTCGGGAGCATTTCGCGAATATCGGTATTAACGAGGGAGACGAGAGTGCAGCGTAGCACCTCGGGAGCGTTGTTATAATCAGCAGAGCCGTAGTGGCGGCGCGCCTTTTCGAGCAGTCCGACCGAATAATTTTTTATAACGGGCAAGGTTAAAACCTTTTTAATGGCTTTAAAGCTTTTAGCGCGGAATTTCTGCTTTGCGCTCTTTTTTGGGATAAGCCCTGCCGCATCAAGAAGCACTATCTTCGGCGGTGACACCATTCCTTTGGCGGTCATATAGAGAGTTACTCGGCCTCCGTGGGAATGTCCCATCATTATCGGGTTTTCAAGGTTTACCGCTGCCATAAATTTTAAAACAAAATCGGCATAGCGCGGAAGATCCCAAGGCTCATTCATAGTGTCCGAGCCGCCGCAACCGGGAAAATCGGGAGCAACAAGACGGCATCTGCCGCGGAGAGTGTTTATAATTCCTGCATAAACGGTATTGGATGAGCCCCAACCGTGAAGCAGTAAAACGGGCATACCTTGTCCCTCGTCGGTATAATTTATCTTCAAACCGTCAACCGTCACAAACATAGCTTACACTCTCCTTAAAGCACAAAATTCGCATTATTATTTATTATACCAAATTATACTATAAAATAGAAGTATTATTTTTATAATAAATATTTATTTACATTATTGCTCCAAAAGTATATAATAATAAAAAACATTAAAAAGGTGATTTTTTTGAGTGATAAGATGTGGGCGGGTCGCTTTACAAAGCAGCTTGACGAACAGGTGAACGATTTTAATTCTTCTATACGGGTAGACAGCCGCATGTACCGTCAAGACATCGGCGGCTCTATCGCGCACGCTACGATGCTATCTGAACAGGGCATTATTGAAAAAGAGGATGCCGAAAAGATAATCTGCGGTCTTGAATCAATACTTTCAGACATTGAAGGCGGAAGTTTGCAGTTCGACCCGACTGCCGAGGATATACATATGTTTGTTGAGGCTGAGCTGACACAGAGAATCGGTGATGTCGGAAAGAAGCTTCATACTGCCAGAAGCCGAAACGATCAGGTCGCGCTTGATGTGCGCCTTTATCTGCGTGATGAAACCGATGGGGTCATTGAACTTATTCGTTCGCTTATAAAGACGATAGTAGATATTGCCGAAAAATACAAGGACACCGTAATGCCGGGATATACCCATCTGCAAAGAGCTCAGCCCATTACCTTCGGTCAGCATCTGCTTGCCTATGCAGGCATGTTTATGCGCGATATTGGTCGCTTTACTGATGCTGCAGCGAGAATGAACTATTCTCCCCTTGGCTCTTGTGCTCTCGCAGGCACAACCTATCCCACCAACCGCAGAAGGGTTGCCCAGCTTCTTTCAATGAACGGCATTGTTGAAAACAGCCTTGACGGTGTTTCCGACCGCGACTTTGCCGTAGAGTTAGCCAACGCCTGCTCACTTTTGATGATGCATATGTCCCGTTTTTCGGAGGAAATGATTCTCTGGTGCAGCTTTGAGTTCAGGTTTATCGAGCTTGATGATGCTTATTCCACAGGTTCTTCAATTATGCCCCAGAAGAAAAATCCCGATATAGCCGAGCTCGTTCGCGGAAAAACAGGACGCGTTTACGGAAACCTTGTCACTCTGCTTACGATGCTCAAGGGTCTGCCTCTCGCGTATAATAAGGATATGCAGGAGGATAAAGAGGCTATATTTGATAGCTTTGACACCGTAAAGCAGTGCTTGCCGATATTTGAGGCAATGCTCAGCACAATGACCGTAAACCGCGATAAGATGCGCGAAGCGGCGGCAGGAGGATTTATAAACGCTACCGACGTTGCCGATTATCTTGCAAAGAAGGGTTTGCCCTTCAGAAGTGCCTATAAGGTTTCGGGTACGCTCGTTGCCTACTGTATTGAGCATAATACCGTACTCGAAAAGCTCACTCTTTCGGAATTCAAGGAGTTTTCCGACCTTTTTGATGAGGATATTTATGAGGCTATAAACCTTGAGAACTGTACCTTCTCCAGAACAAGCGAGGGTGGCACCGCAGTCACTTCAGTCGAAAGACAGATAGAGAATATTAGAAAAGCAATGGAATTTTAAAAAGACAAAACGGTCGGGAATTCTCCCGACCGTTTATATTTGATTTAATAATTCAGCGAATCGACAATTCTGTACGCGAGGGCGCGTTTAGACTGCGGATGGATATCATCAGTCTCACAGAGATCCTTTGAGATTACAGTGTTGGTATTTTCCACTAAAGAAGGAACGCGAAGCTGAGCTGTCTGCACGCCTCTCCAACCGTCACTGTCGCGGTAGTCGTGAAGCTGCACAACTGTAAAGTGAAGCTCGGGCTGCAGAAGATCACTTCTCCAACGCCTTATAAGAGCTGCTACCTCTTTGTCGTATATTTGGGCTTCTGCCTCTGAGGTGTCCGCTTCACCCTGATACCAGATGACGTTGGATATCTGGAAGGGAATTATTTTTCTGAACATAAAGTTATAAAGTCTGCCGTTTTTATTCCAGGCAGAGTAGGGAATACACATATGGCTGTCGGCTTTAAGCTCAACAGGAAGATATAACTCGGGCAACTCACATATCTCTTCAGGTAGCCACGACTCGATAACAGATGCTCCTTGATAACAGCCGATAAGTCCGACAGCGACATCTTTTCTCTTGTTTATCTCCGCGGCCATAAAGGAGCCGAGAAGAGGCCAGCTTGACAGGTCATCATTTGCAGGCATCCATCCGTCCTCAGGGTGTATATCCTCCTCATCCTCTATGCGAAGGAGCATAAAGAAACGAAGCTTATCATTGTTTTTCAGAAGGTGACCCTCTTTTTGACTGTCGCGCACCTTCATCTGGTTATTTGACTGACCGGCAAGCAGCAGCACCTCACCGATATATATATCGCGAAGAACTGTTTTTTTGCCGTCTAATATTATCTCCATCTCATACGGTCCGCCATAGTCTTCGGCGGGCAGCTCGATAAGCCATTCGCCCTTGGCGACACATTCTGCACTGTGGTCTCGAAAGCTTACCGAAACCTTACCCTCACCTTCGCCAAAAACTCTTATCGGTTTTCCTGCGGCAAGAACCATATGGTCTGTGAAAAGCTGATTTAACTTTAACATATACGACACCCCTTACCGAGTTTTCAATTGCATTGTAGTCTCGGTTAAAGTCAAAGTCAACAAATATTTAGAAATTTTTTCAGATTTTGACAAAAAAGGACAGAAAATATAAATTGACATTGGTATATTTTGAGTATATAATGTTTATATATTGTGTGATGTGAAAAGTGGACATACTAATTCTATGATATGATTAGTATTATTTAAAAAAGAAGGGTTAGTGCCGAATTGGATAAATTTATTGTAAACGGCGGCAAGCGTCTTTGCGGCCGTGTCACCATAAGCGGCGCCAAAAATGCGGCGGTAGCAATACTGCCGGCGGTTTTATTGGCTGACGGTCCCTGTGTAATTGAAAATGTGCCCGATATTTCGGACGTGAATGCCATCCTGCACGCTCTTGGCGTTCTGGGCGCCTCTGTTAAAAAACTCACAAGAACTTCTTTTGAGATAGATCCTACAGGTGTTAAATCTTATATAGTTAATAAAGAAATGACTCAGGGAATGAGAGCTTCATCTTATTTTCTGGGCGCACTCCTCGGCAGATGCCGCAGAGCAAAGGTAGCGCCTCCCGGCGGCTGTAACATAGGACTTAGACCTATAGATCAGCATATCAAGGGCTTTGAAGCGCTTGGCGCAAAGGTTCGTATCGACGGAGGCATGGTCGAAGCGAGAGCGGACAGGCTTGGCGGAAGCAGTGTATATCTTGATATGGTCTCGGTCGGAGCGACTGTAAATATAATGCTTGCCGCTGCCCGCGCCCGAGGTATGACTGTTATTGAGAACGCCGCCAGAGAGCCGCATATAGTTGACCTTGCAAACTTTTTAAACAGTATGGGCGCCGATATAATGGGCGCAGGCACTTCGGTTATAAAAATCCGTGGAGTTGAACATTTAAGAGGAACAACCTACAGCATAATTCCCGATCAGATAGAGGCGGGTACCTACATGGTCGCTGCAGCTGCTACACGCGGTGATGTTATTATATGCAATGTTACACCGAAGCATTTAGAGTCTATAACCGCAAAGCTTCGCGAGGTCGGTGTTACGGTAGATGAGGGCGACGAGTTCGTTCATGTAAAAATGAACGGACGGGCGGGAAGTTGTAATGTAAAAACAATGCCTCATCCCGGCTTCCCAACCGATATGCAACCGCAGTTTGCTACCTTACTTGCCATCGCAGATGGGACAAGCATCGTGACTGAGGGTGTTTGGGACAGCCGTTTTAGATACGCAGACCAACTGACATTTATGGGCGCGGATATAAAGGTCGACGGAAAGAGCGCTGTTATAAAGGGTGTTAAAGGACTTAAAGGCGCCAAGGTCTCGGCTGACGATCTGAGAGCGGGAGCTGCTATGATAATTGCGGGACTTGTTGCAGACGGAACCACCGAGATAGATACTATTGAGTATATCGACAGGGGTTACGAGCAGGTGGTCGAAAAATTCTCAGCTATCGGCGCGGATATCAAGAGAGTATCCGTTCCTGACGGCGTGACCGTTTTAAAAGCAAACTAAAATTATATAGGAGGGCGACTGCCCTCCTTATATTATATAATGTTGCCAAAGGCGACACCTTAATTATTCGTTATTGATTTTTGCTATTCATTATATAAAGGGGGGAAAACGGATGGCAAAATTTTATCCTATGTTTTCGTCCAGCAAGGGCAACTGTACATATATAGGTAACGCGTCGGGCGGTCTTCTTGTTGATGCAGGTGTTTCCTTTAAAAGAATAAAAGAGAATCTGGAAGAGCATGACATATCCCTCGGGAATATAAAAGCCGTTCTGATCACCCATGAGCATAATGACCATATCAAGGGTCTAAAGGTCTTGCTCAAAAAAACGGGAGTTCCCGTTATTGCATCTCGCGATACTGCCTACGCGCTTGAATTTCATAACATCATTGATGATTGCACACCGAGAGTTTACATAGATGACATTGATGAATATAAATTGGGAGAGTTTATCGTAAGACGCTTTCCGACAAGCCATGACTGTATCGGCTCAAGTGGCTATAGTATAAAACTGTCTGATGAATTAAAGGTTGCGGTATGTACAGACCTTGGTATTGTCACAGACGAGGTGAGCTCGGCTCTTTCGGGATGCGACCTTGTTATGCTTGAATCAAATCACGATCCCGTAATGCTCCGACTCGGTCCCTATCCGCCCGAGCTTAAAATAAGAGTTTCCGGTGATAAGGGACATCTGTCAAATACCGTATCAGCAGAGCTTATAGGACGGCTTTATAAAAGCGGCACCAGAAGATTTGTTTTAGCCCATCTGTCGGAAAATAACAACACCCCCGAAAAGGCAGAGTCGGCGGCGCGAGCCGCTCTGCTTGATGCGGGAGCTAAAAATAATGACTATATATTATATGTAGCACCCCCCGAGGGAGGAAGGGTGATAAGCATATGATAAAGGTAAAAATTATCTGCCTTGGAAAACTCAAAGAAAAATATCTTCGCGAAGCCGCTACGGAGTATTCAAAACGCATATCGGGATATGCCAAAATAGAGATTATCGAGATAGAACCCGAAAGATTATCCGATGAGCCGAGCGAGGGTCAGATAGACACCGCTCTGAAAACAGAAGCCGAAAAGATATTAAAGAGGATAGACGGCGGCTCATATACTGTCGCTATGTGCATTGAGGGAAAACAACTTGAAAGTCCTGAGTTTGCAAAGCTCATAGAGGACAAAACGAATAGCGGAATCGGTTGCTTCAATTTCATAATCGGAAGCTCCTGCGGACTGCACGATTCGGTTAAGCAAAAGGCTGACCTTAAATTCTCATTTTCCAAAATGACCTTTCCCCATCAACTCTTTAGAATAATGCTGCTCGAGCAGATATACCGAGGCTTTAAAATAAATCAAGGCTCGAAATATCATAAATAGAGAAAACATTGACAATTATTGGTTAAAGTGTTAAGATGATAACATAAAACGTAGGGGGTGTCGACAATGGTTATCGAAAAGATATTCACGGTTTGGCGCTCAAAAGTTTTAAGGCAAGCAGTATGGCATAAAAGCTGAAATCTAATTGTTTTTATAATAATTAAGCGCACAAACCGTCAATTATAAACGGCTTGTGCGTTTTTTGTTATCTTGTCTCTCCTTGTCTCTCGATAAAGATTGGGATGAACATACAACAGTATCAATGCCTTGGGAAATTATTAATTGTAGTAAAACTACAAGCGATTGGAATTTTTTATTTTGGGAAGGAAATAGTGAGGGAACAGAGGATTCGAGTCAATTTATTGGTTTAGATATCTCCGCACACTATTATGTTGGTGCTCATCTTACTATAGGATGGGATGTCAATGAATTTCTAGAAAAAATGAGAGAATAGGAGAGCTATATGTTTAAAAAGAAATCTACAAAAGTGATTGTTACTGTGGCAGTATCATACATGATATTTCTGATACTTGGAATTATAGGGTTCAAAGCTATTCAAAAAAGCAATAACACACCTATCGATCAGGCTGTAAAATCTTATTTTTATTTTGACGAATCATTTATAAATGAATATGATAATATATATTCGATAGGCAGAAATCGACTTTATGATATTGTTGAAAACGAAAACACCATTAAAGTTGCATATAATGTATATTCGGATAAATTAGATTTTGTAATGTATGTGACATTGGAAAAACAAGAAGACGGTAAACTGGTGGTTTTGTCTTATGAGATAATTAAGGAGTTGATATAATGCAGATAAGAATCAAAAGGATAATTGCTGCTTTGATTGATCACGTAATTTGCACTTATCTTGCAGGCATTATACCGGCTGTGATAGGTAGCATAATAGGGGATGACTATGTATTTCATATGATGTTATTCGCTTTGTTGTTCTATAGTGTGTTGTTTATATTTAGAGATTTAATATTTAAAAATGCAAGCATAGGAAAACGGATTCTTGGAATTAAAATTTTAAGAAAAGATGATATAAAAATATCTGCTTGGACTTGTATTTTGCGAAATTTGATATTAGTGTTGCTATATCCCATAGAGACATATCTTATTTTTAAAAATGGCGATCGCTTAGGTGATAGGTTGACTGGGACGATGGTCATTAACACAGGGGACGGTTCTCTGTCTTGACAAAAGAGGCGTTTTGCATAATTTATTCAGACGGCACATCAACTGAATATCCGGGTCAATCAGGGGACGGTTCTATGATTGATCTCCCCTGATTGATCGGATATATCGGTTTTATGAAAACAAAAGGCCTCGGCGTGAGGCAGATATGCAGATTAACAGGGGAAAGTTATTATGTGGTTCAGAAAAGTTAGTCAATCACAGAACCGTCCCCTGATTGACATGGGGAGGAATCATACGTGTTGGTGGAAATGTGTTCTTTTATTATAAATAAAATTAAAATAAAAAATGTGTTAAAGTTATTAATTTTGACTGTGATATTTGTTACTTTTTCGGGATGTTCTAATACAGATACTGTTTTCAAGTATAATACATCAAGCACACCGATAAGTTCAGGTTTTTTGCTTAATCAAAGCGAAGGACTCATCTCAATACATGAATTAAATATAGATAAACAGCCTATATATTATCAACAGTATGGAAAATTGACGCACAACAGCCGAAATGATATGGTTGCAGTTATATCCGAAAGAATCGATAAGACAACAATAAATTCTGATGTGTTTTTGGTAGTGCAGATTGATGATAATTTTATAAAATATGATTTAGGCAATTGGGAATATAAAGCATTTGATCATGGTTCGCTTAATACGGTTGATATTGATAATGATGGTGTTGATGAAATTATATTGTTCATGGAAATTACCGGAAACGGTGGCACTATAGCACAAATATTTGAGATTCAGAATAATGAAATTGAATTGCTATATGATCTAAATGAGTTTGACCTTGCTCTAGATATTGAGTACAAAGACGGATATCTTATGAGTTTGAGTAATAAATCTATAGGGTTCTCTAGTGATTTAGACATTTCAAAGGAATATGGTCCGGATAGGTTTGATGATAACGGTAAGGGTACAGGAAAAGCGGAAATTTATTTATTGCCAATATATTCTGATACTTTAGTTATTGAAATTTCAGATGATGGTAATGCACCCATAATAAATTGTGAATACGGTGTTATAGTTACTAATTATGTTTGCAAACTTAAAGTTGGATTTCAATGTGATTCGCATACAAACATTCTAAAAGTTATATCAATGTCCGTTGATTGATGGGCTGGACGAGAAGTCTATAGGGCATTGCAGTAGTGCCTTAAATCTAAGGAGGGACAATATATGCGAAAAAAAGAATGGTTGGTATCATTATATTTGTAGTGGGAGTCTTGTTAAAAGAGTTGTCTTACATAATTGATATATTCATAATTCATTCTATAATCAGCGTTTCTGCAACAATCATAGCGGTAATTGGCTTGATGATGTGTATGAGTGAGACAGGGGACGGTTAGCATGAAACCAAAAGAGGCGGCATCAATCAGGGGACGGTCAATCAGGGGACGGTTCTATGATTGACAAAAAGACGTACAAGTGATATATAACACAGGGGACGGTTAGTGTTTCTCCTTAAAATAAACGAGGGTTCAAAGCATTATAAGCAATATATAATGAATAATTATGGTGTTGTCTCACGGTAACAAATATAGCAACGTTGTGCGGCAAGGGTGTTTAGTTTTTTAAACCGGACACCCTTGTTTTGTCTGTTCTTAAAATTATTTTATCTAGTCTTAAATATTAAGCAAAACGCACTTGAACAAAAACAATACCTAAATTATAATATCGATCAAAAGGTATTAAAGGGTAAGATAGGGGACGGTTTTGCGCGACCCTTTGTTAATGGCGGAATAATAGTAAGGGGAAGAGAAAATGATTCACGGAGTTAGATGTGTCAGACAAGATGTTAGCTATATTTCCAAGAAACATAGCTGTCCTATTTGCAATACAGCTTTGAGTGTTATTAAAGTGTCTAAAGTTGTTAACGGTAATTCTGGAGAAGCAAAAAAAATTCCGCCAATTATTCCGGGCACCGTAATTGGTAATCGAGGAACTAAATTCAGAAAGTATACTGCTGTTGGTAATATTAAATGGAATTGGAAAGAATTCGAGTGTCCAAACTGTCGCCGTCGTTTTACTGTTGAGCAAATGAAAAAAATTGAAGCATCCCCAAAAGAATGTTGGGAAGAGATGGTTGCTTCGATTGATGAATCGCTCAAACAAACAGACGAGAACATTTTCAAAACCTTGACTAGAGATACAGGAAAAGGCACCAAAAAGTCAATGAAGCTCGCTTTTGGGATTGCCGTTCCCGCAATTGCCATAGTTTTAATATTGATTGGCATTATAGTTTTATCAGCATCTAAATTTATTGATCCAAACGGACCGGATAATTTTGCGTTGGCCGAAATTACAAGAGATGATATTTTGAAGTTAGATAACAATTATACAAGTTCCGTGGTATCACAAAAACATTCGGGATTTCATACAAACATTATTGGTACAAGGCTTCGTGAATGTGACTACGATAGCATCAGCAAATCTTTCGGAAAACTCCAGGGGATTTTAATTCTTCAAGCTACAAAAATAACAAGCAACAATCTTACTCTCAGTATAAATAGTTTTGTGGAATCGGGGAATGCCGAAATTATAATTGTAATTGAAGGAGAGTATTATTGCTCGGTAGATGTTAATCGAAATCAACTTATTACATTGCAAGACATTTCTAACAAGGAAGTAATTGTAAAGCTTGCGGGTGAGGATGCGAAAATGAAAGTTGATGTAAATCGGATATATTAACAAAAATTACAATTAATTCTCTTTTAGCTGGTAAACAAAAAATATAGGGAACACAAGGGAAAAGCTCCTCTGCGTGCGGTGGGGCCACACTGAAGCAGACCTTACGAAGGTTTATGAAGTATCCCTTGGATATGAAGTACGCTTCGCGTATGAATTATTAAAAAATTGTAAAAAATACTTGACCCCGGAGGTAGTGTGTGATATAATTACTCTACCTCTGTGGGTTCTTTTTTTTTGTAAAGAATTCGGTTCAAAGCGAGGCTAACAACATACAGTATGTGTTTTTCCTGACCCCTGCAATATGTGGGGGAAAGGTTTCTGTATGGGGCTTCGTCTGAGGGAGGCCAAATAGTTCAGCGGGCGACAAACCGACTGACTAAATTTATTTCCGTAAAACGGGAGGTGCCGTCATGAGAGTTAAAATTACACTCGCTTGCACAGAGTGCAAACAGCGCAACTACAACACAATGAAAAACAAGAAGAATGACCCTGACAGACTTGAAATGAATAAGTACTGCAGGTTCTGTAAAAAACACACAGTCCATAAGGAAACAAAGTAAGGAGGACAAGATATGAAGATTATCAATAAGTTTTGTCAGATACTGGCAATCGTCCTCACAGTAGCGGCATTAGCGCTCTTTTTCGTAGCGCCTTTCGCTACCATAGTAACCTCTTCCGAGACATATAACCTTGTCGGCGGAGAGCTTGCTTTCGGCGGCGATGTCTGGAAATCTGCGCACATTTGGTTTTGCTTCTTTTTAACCGCGTTCTCCGTACTTTTCGCAGCACTCACCTTTAAATATAAGGGCATGAGATATGCAGCGCCTGTAATCGCAGCTACTGACGCCGTTTATATGCTTGTTATAGCGTTAACGTCGGCAGGACAGTTTGTTGATTCGAGACCGCTCGCCGGAGTTACAAGCGTAGCCTACACGTGGGTGCCGCTCACCATCTCTATTGTAATGTTTGCTGCTTTCGCTATCGGAGCTGCCCATCTTTTCCTTGATGACATCATTATGGTTCGCGAGTCTAAGGGTAAGCGTACTATACTACGCAGATTTATCCAGTTCCTCCGCGACTATAAGAGTGAGATCAAAAAGATCGTATGGCCCGGCATTCGCGATGTCGCTAAGAACACCCTTATCGTTCTTATCCTCAGCGCATTAGTCGGTGTGTTTATCTGGCTTATAGATTGGGGTCTTGGCTCACTGATGCAGTTCATCAGTACATTAGCCTAACCTAACGGAGGCTTGATATGTCAGGAACAAATGAAGCAAGATGGTATGTAGTTCATACCTATTCAGGCTATGAAAACAAGGTAGCGTCTGACCTTGAAAAAATGGTAGAAAACCGCAAGATGCAGGATCTTATTATGGACATAAGAATTCCTACTGAAACGGTTACCGAAATTAAAGACAACGGTACTTCTAAGGAATATGAGAGGAAGATATTCCCCGGTTATGTCATGATAAAGATGATAGTAACCGATGATTCCTGGTATGTTGTACGTAACATTCACGGTGTTACCGGATTTGTCGGTCCGGGATCCAAGCCCGTGCCGCTCACCGATGAAGAGGTTGCCTCTATCGGTGTTGAAAAGCACAGCGTTGAGGTCGGTTACAAGGTTGGCGACAGAGTCAACATTATCGACGGACCGCTTAGCGGCTACAGCGCGACTGTTACAGGCGTTGATACTGAGGCTGGAAGCGTCAATGTCAACATTTCAATGTTCGGCAGAGAAACACCT
>JAZQER010000010.1:0-14091 GCA_045539095.1 Acutalibacteraceae bacterium
AACGACCGTCTCTCGGGTATCTTGAATCTGCAACAACTACACGGTAGAAGGGAGCCTTCTTTGCACCGAGTCTGCGAAGTCTGATTTTAACTGCCATTTGGTACACCTCCAAAATTTTTTTACATAAATGATTTATTAAAAAGAGTAATCTCTTAATAACCTAAAATTTCATTCCGGGTGGCAATCCCATGCCTCCCGGCATCCGCATTTTGCGCTTACCGCCCTTAACGTTCATCTGCTTGAACATCTTTTTCATCTGCTCGTACTGACGCATAAGTCTGTTTACCTCTTCGACCGAGGTGCCGCTGCCCGCAGCAATTCTGCGTCTGCGCGAAGCGTTTAAAAGGTCGGGCTTTTCGCGTTCTTTTCGTGTCATCGACTTGATAATAGCTTCTGTACGATAGATAGCGCGTTCATCAATATCGGCATCCTTTATCTGATTACCCATACCGGGCATCATAGCGAGAACGTCCTTTATATTACCCATTTTCTTTATCTGCTCAAACTGTGCAAGCAGGTCGTTCATATCGAACTTGTTCTCCTGCAGCTTTTTAGCAGTTTCCAGTGCCTGTTTCTCGTCTATCTCGCTCTCGACTTTTTCAATAAGAGAAAGCATATCACCCATACCAAGGATACGGGAAGCCATTCGGTCGGGGTGGAATTCGTCAAGATCGTCTATCTTTTCTCCCACACCTGTGAACATAATCGGCTTGCCTGTAACAGCTCTTACCGAGAGCGCAGCACCGCCACGGGTATCACCGTCAAGCTTTGTGAGAATAACTCCGTCTATCTCTAACTGTTCGTTGAAGGCTTTTGCGATATTTACCGAATCCTGACCGATCATCGAGTCAATAACAAGTAAAATGTTGTTAACCGTAACTGCCTTGGTGATTCTGGACAACTCATCCATAAGCTCCGTATCGATATGAAGTCTACCCGCGGTATCGAGTATCAGATAATCGTGTCCGTAGTCGCGTGCGTATTTTATAGCGTCTACCGCTGTCTTTTCAGGCTTCTGTGTACCCTTTTCAAAGACGGGAACGCTTATCTGCTCGCCTAGGACCTTTAACTGATCAATAGCGGCAGGCCTGTATATATCACAAGCTACCATCATAGGACGGTGGCCGTTCTTCTTTAAAAATCTTGCCAGCTTTGCAGCGTGTGTCGTTTTACCCGAACCCTGAAGACCGCACATCATAATAACGGTCGGAATTTTATCCGAGGTTTTAAGGCGAACTTGCTGACTGCCCATTAAGGCGGTCAGCTCGTCGCGGACGATCTTTACAACCATCTGCGCCGGTGTCAGGCTTTCCATAACCTTTTCGCCGATGCATTTTTCAGCAACGGTGTTGGTGAAATCCTTTGCAACCTTATAGTTTACATCGGCTTCAAGGAGTGCTAGGCGCACTTCTCGCATTGCATCCTTTACATCCTGCTCGCGAAGCTTTCCCTTAGAGCGCAGGCGTTTGAATACGCCGGTAAGTTTATCTGAAAGGCTGTCAAATGCCATATTGCTCACTCCTTTTTAAAGGTTATCTACAAGTTCTGTAAGAGAACTGATATTATTCTCGCCTGCTGCCACCTTTTCAAAAGTGGCTTTCAGCTCTTCACTTTTTTTGCAAAATCCGAGCTTTGCCTCAAGCTCCAAAAGCTGAGCTACGCTCCGTTTAACAAAGTCAGAAGCTCCCTGACGGGTCATACCCTCATTTTCGGCTATCTCAGAAAGAGACAGATCACAATTATAGTATCCATCGAGTATCCTTTGTTGTTTATCCGAGAGTACAGCGCCGTAGCGCTCAAGCAGCTTTGAAACCTCTAAATTTACCGCCAAAACGCTCACCTCGGTGTAAAGTTTTTTACTTGCGGGGTATATAATAACATAAATAAAGACGATTGTCAAGTGTTTTTCTTGACAACCTAAAGAAGAATAATGATCACAACGGCTGAAATGAGGTTTATATTTTTATTGAAAATATTTTAAATATATATTATACTAATATACAATAAATACTATGGTGATGAGATGAAGTTTTTTAAAAAGATCTCTGCGCTTTTGCTTGCGGCAATTATCACAGTTTTTGCTTCGGGCTGCAGTGCCGATTACAAGGAAGCCTATATATATTTTGAGCTCGAGAGCGTACCCTCTACCCTTGATCCTCAACTTGTGTCGACAAGGGAGGAGAATGTTATCGTACGCTCTATTTTTGATACCCTGCTTCGCTATGACGAAAACGGGGATATTGTCGCATCCGCCTGCTCGTCTTATGAGAAGGACGGACTTACCTACACCTTTAAGATAAGCCCCGACGCCTACTGGACGAGTGGTGAAAAGCTGACTGCTTATGATTTTGAATTTGGCTTTCGGCGAGCACTCGACCCCGATACCGCAGCGCCTGCTGCCGCAACGCTCGACTCTGTAGAGTCTGCAAATGCTATCGATGCCGAAACCTTTGTTGTAACCCTTTCCTTTGAAGATCCTGATTTTTTAAATACGCTGACCACTGCTGTCACAATGCCCTGTAACGAGAATTTTTTCAACGAGTGTAAGGGCAGATACGGTTTAGAGCTTGATACTACCCTCGCTTGCGGATCATACTATATAAGAAAGTGGCTGACTGAGGATAAATTTCTTATAAGGCTTGCTAAAAATCTTGAATACAAGGGTTATTTTGAAGCAAGAAATATGCGTGTCTATTTTACATGCGACGAACGCGACAACCTTGAAATGCTGACAGAAAACGATACTGATTTTGCTTACATATCACCCCAAGAAGCAAAGAAAACCGATGAGCGCGGACTTAAAACTTCAGCTTTAGAGGATGTCTCGTATATACTTTTCCTCTCACCCTCTCTTTCGGAAGATATCCGACTTGCTATTATGAAATCAGTAAAGAACGAGCAGAGTATTTATGACAGTTATTACGGCTCTGCCGTTTCAAGCGGTATCGCCCCCTCGGCCCTTAGAGTTTCCCTTTCTGATTTTAAAACAGATTTTCCCTATGATATTGAAACAGCGACATACCTTTACAGCGAGGCGATACTGAATTCAGAGGATTCGTCGCTTAGCGGAATTACTGTAAAATGCTACAGTGACCCTGCCGCACTCGCCTCTGCAAAGGCGCTTGCCGCCCATTGGCAGCAAAAGCTCGGTGCTTTTGTAAATCTTGAGCAGATAACTTCGCTATCCTCTCTTAAAGCTGCTTATTCGAACGATAACTATTCGCTTATGATAATGCCTATGACTGCATCTTTTTGTCACACAGCATCATATCTTTCACAGTTTAAAACAAATTCTTTCGATATTCAATCTGTGCAGAATGAACTCGGCTCAGCTTCGCTTTGCTATCCCCTCTTTAATCAGAGCAGCTATGTTTCGGCCGCTTCATATATCGAGAATTTTGACAAAATCATTATAAACGGAATTCCCGATGTTGCCCTTGCAATAAAAAAGGAATAATTTTTAAAAAAATTGTCTTTTTTGGTTGACACATAGATATATGTTGTGATATAATCCTATGCGGTAAATCTTTAAAGACGATACAGAGATATCGGCAAGATTTAGGATATATGTTGTTTCGGTGCCCTTCGGGGTATCAGGTCTTCTTATATACAAAGTCTTGCCATATCGGTAAGACTTTTAATTTTAAGGAGAAAAACAATGTCTGCTAAACTCTTGATAAACACAATAGAGCAAATAAGCGACGCTCCCTTTGTTTCTTCATTTCTCGAAACCTACGGCGACAGTTTTTACAATTCTTCAAAATTTATTTTGTTACCCGGTCTTTGCGATGTGCATGTGCATTTTCGCGAGCCGGGTTTTTGTTATAAAGAAACGGTCGCGACGGGCAGCCGCGCCGCAGCCCACGGCGGTTATACGGCAGTCTGTACTATGCCAAACCTCAATCCCGTACCCGATTCGGTCGAGCATCTTAAAGTACAGACCGATGCAATAAAAAAGGATGCCGTGATAAAGGTGTTCCCCTATGGCTCCATAACTGTCGGTGAGCTTGGTGAACAGCTTTCAGATATGGAGGGCATGGCAAAGGACTGTATAGCCTTCTCAGATGACGGCAGAGGCGTGCAAAGCGATGATATGATGAGGGCGGCAATGGAAAAAGCCAAAGCTCTCGGAAAGATGATAGTCGCTCACTGTGAGGTAAACGAGCTTCTACGCGGCGGATATATCCACGACGGCGAATATGCCAAGGCTCACGGACACAGAGGAATATGCAGTGAGAGTGAATGGAAGCAGATAGCACGGGATATAGAGCTTGTAAAGGAAACGGGCGTTTCCTACCATGTCTGCCACATTTCAACAAAAGAAAGTGTTGAGATTATTAGAAAAGCAAAACGTGAGGGTGTTGATATCACCTGCGAAACGGGACCGCACTACCTTGTTTTTGACGACAGTAATCTTGAAGATGACGGCAAGTGGAAGATGAATCCCCCGCTTCGGTCACGTGATGACCGTAAAGCGCTGATAGAAGGGATTCTCGACGGCACTATCGATATGATAGCGACCGACCACGCGCCCCACTCTTCGGAAGAAAAGTCAAAAGGTCTTGAAAGGAGCGCATTTGGAATTATCGGAATAGAGACGGCATTCCAGACGATGTATACACACTTTGTAAAAACCGGAATAATCACCCTCGAAAGACTTGTTGAGCTAATGAGCCGAAACCCTGCGAAAAGGTTCGGAATAGATTTGTCAAAAGACTTTACGGTGTGGGACTTAGAATGCGAATTCACGGTTGACCCCGAAAAGTTTTTATCAATGGGCAGCGCGACGCCATTTGACGGGAAAAAACTCTTTGGAAAATGCTTACTTACTGTAAGCGAAGGTAAAACAGCATATAAAGAAAGTTTATAATATACGGAGGAATTTAAAATGGCAAAAAGAACAGACATTAAAAAGGTGCTGATAATCGGATCAGGTCCTATCGTTATAGGACAGGCTGCAGAGTTTGACTATGCAGGAACACAGGCCTGTCTCGCACTTAAAGAGGAGGGCTATGAGGTTGTGCTTTGCAACTCTAACCCCGCTACCATTATGACCGACACGACTATTGCCGACAAGGTTTATATGGAGCCTCTTACCCTTGAATATATCGCGAAGATCCTCCGTTACGAGAGACCCGATGCGATTCTGCCCGGTATCGGCGGACAGACAGGACTGAATCTTGCTATGCAGCTTGAAAAGAAGGGCATTCTCCGCGAGTGCGGAGTTGAGCTGCTCGGTACGTCAAGCGAGAGTATCGAGCGCGCAGAGGACCGTGAGCTCTTTAAAGAGCTTTGTGAGGAGATCGGTGAGCCGACCATTCCTTCTGAAATAACCTACAACCTTGACGAAGCCAAGAAGGCGGCAGAGGCTATCGGCTATCCCGTAGTACTCCGTCCTGCATTTACTCTCGGCGGTACAGGCGGTGGCTTTGCAAACAATGAAGCAGAGCTTATCGAAATCGGTACAAACGCTTTCAAGCTTTCTCCTGTTCATCAGGTGCTTATTGAAAAGAGTGTTCGTGGCTATAAGGAAATCGAGTTCGAGGTTATGCGTGACTCTAATGACCATGCAATAACCATATGCGGTATGGAAAATATCGACCCCGTCGGCGTACACACAGGCGACTCTCTCGTTGTGGCTCCCATTATGACCCTTAACGACCATGATTTAAAAATGCTTAATGATTCTGCAATCAAGCTTATTAAGGCGTTAAAAATCGAGGGCGGCTGTAATGTACAGTTTGCTCTTGACCCCCACTCTTCACAGTATTACCTCATTGAGGTTAATCCCAGAGTTTCGCGCTCTTCCGCTCTGGCTTCTAAGGCTTCGGGCTATCCGATAGCAAGAGTTACCGCAAAGATTGCCGTAGGTATGGCTCTCGAGGATATCAAGATAGCAAACACCAACGCCGCTTTTGAGCCGAGCCTCGACTACGTAATCGCAAAACTTCCCCGCTTCCCCTTTGATAAGTTTACCACCGCTTCAAACCTGCTTGGAACACAGATGAAGGCTACGGGCGAGGTTATGGGAATCGGCTCAACACTTGAAGAATGTCTCCTTAAGGGCATCCGTTCGCTTGAGGTTGGCGTAAATCATCTTTACCACCATAAGTTTGACAATATGTCCGATGCTGAAATTCTCGACTATATAAAGGAATTCCGCGATGACAACATCTTTGCTATTGCAGAGATACTCTACCGTGGAGCAACCATAGAGCAGATTCACGAAATTACAAAGATAACTCCATTCTTCTTAGAGGCGATAAAGCGCATTATTGATATGGAAGAAAACCTTAAGGCTCATCCCTTCAACCTTGACACCTTAAAGTCAGCAAAGAAGATGGGATTCTCGGATAAGTATGTTGCCAGAATGTGGAAGTGCACCGAAATTGATGTCTGGAACTTCAGAAAAGAGAGTAACCTCTTCCCTGTATTCCGTATGGTCGACACCTGCCACACGGGCGCATATATCCCCTATTTCTACTCTTCCTACTCAGGCGAAAACGCTTCGATAAAGACAGACAAGAAAAAGATAGTTGTCCTAGGCGCAGGACCTATCCGTATCGGTCAGGGCGTTGAGTTTGACTACTCAACCGTTCACGCAGTCACTACCATTAAGAACTCGGGCTATGAAGCAATCATCATAAACAACAACCCCGAAACCGTTTCAACCGACTACACCACCGCAGACAAGCTCTATTTCGAGCCGCTCACTCCCGAGGATGTTATGAATATCATCGAGTTTGAAAAGCCTGAGGGCGTTATCGCATCTCTCGGCGGACAGACCGCAATCAACCTTGCTGAGCCGCTTCGCGCTCGCGGTGTAAAGATAATCGGTACCGACTGCGATGCTATTGAGCGCGCTGAAAACCGTGATAGCTTTGAGAAGATACTAACCGAGCTTCAGATTCCTCAGCCTAAGGGCAAGGCAGTAACCAGCATTGAAGCAGGCGTTAATGCCGCCGCTTCTATTGGCTATCCCGTACTTGTTCGCCCCTCCTTCGTACTTGGTGGCCGCGCTATGCAGATAGTTGCAAACGAAGAGCAGCTTCGCCACTACCTCAAGACCGCCGTTGAAATTGATGAGGACAAGCCGGTTCTCGTTGACAAATACATTCAGGGTAAAGAGGTTGAGGTCGACGCTATCTGCGACGGAAGAAATGTATTCGTACCCGGTATTATGGAGCTTGTAGAGAGAACAGGCATCCACTCGGGCGACTCGATTTCCGTTTACCCCACCTTCTCTATCTCAGATAAGGTTAAGGGCAAGATACTCCAGTATGCAAAGGCACTTGGTATCGGCATCGGCATCGTCGGACTTTACAACATTCAGTTTATTGTTGATGAGAAGGATGACGTTTATATAATCGAAGTTAACCCCCGTTCTTCCAGAACTGTTCCTTTCCTTTCAAAGTCGACAGGGTACTCACTTGCAGACATTGCAACTGAGGTAATTCTCGGTAAATCCCTCAAGGAGCTTGGAATATTTGACCTGTACCCGCAAGAAAAGGACCGCTGGTACGTTAAGGTTCCCGTATTCTCCTTCAATAAGCTTCGCGGACTCGACGCTTACCTCTCACCCGAAATGAAGTCTACGGGAGAAGCAATCGGCTATGACGATAAGCTCAACCGCGCACTCTTTAAGGCTCTGCAGGCAAGCGGAATGAAGGTGCAGAACTACGGCACCGTATTTGCTACCATAGCAGATAAGGACAAGGAAGAGGCTCTCCCCCTCATCCGCCGCTTCTATAATCTCGGCTTCAATATTGAGGCTACAAGCGGTACAGCTAAGTTCCTAAAAGAAAACGGAATTCGCACCCATGTTCTCAAGAAGCTTCACGAGGACAGTGATGAAATATCACTTGCTATGCGTCAGGGTCATATCGCCTACGTTATCAACACACGCGATATCTCATCTACCAACCAGATGAGTGACGGAACCGAAATCAGAAAGCTTGCTACCGAGAATAATGTTAATATTTTCACCGCTCTTGACACCGTTAAGGTGCTTCTCGACGTACTTGAGGAAACAACTCTTACAATTTCTACCATTGATGCTTAAGGAGTAGAAAATGAAACAATCTATTTTCAGAGTAGAAACAAATAAAAAAATCGCAAAAGACGTTTTTGAGATGACCCTTTCGGGCGATACATCTGACATTACCGCGGCGGGACAGTTTGTTAACATCAAGTGTGAGGGAATGTTCCTTCGCCGCCCCATTTCGGTTTGCGATTTTTCGGATAACTATTTAAAGCTTATCTATAAGGTTGTAGGTAAAGGCACCGAGTATATGTCAGCCCTCAAAAAGGGCGCCGAGCTTGATATTTTAACAGGCCTAGGCAACGGATATGACACCGAAAAATCCGGTGACCGCCCACTTCTTATTGGCGGCGGTGTCGGTGTTCCGCCAATGTATGCGCTCGCTCGTAAGCTTATTTCACAAGGCAAAGAGGTCTCGGTAATACTCGGCTTTAATTCCAAAGACGATGTCTTTTATGAGGATGAGTTCAAGGCTCTCGGCTGTAAGGTTTTTGTCGCAACAGCCGACGGTACATACGGTGTGAAAGGCTTTGTTACTGACTGTCTAAACTCAGTCGGCGATTACACCTACTTTTACACCTGCGGACCCGAGCCAATGTTGAAAGCCCTCTACAAAGCAACCGTTACATCGGGACAGTTCAGCTTTGAGGAGCGAATGGGCTGCGGTTTCGGTGCTTGTATGGGCTGCTCCTGCAAAACTATCACGGGCTATAAGAGAATTTGTAAAGAGGGCCCCGTGCTCGAAAAGGAGGAGATTTTATGGGAAGCTTAAAGGTAAACCTTTGCGGTATTGAGATGGATAACCCCGTAATCCCCGCCAGCGGTACATTCGGCTTTGGCTATGAGTTTGCCGAGCTTTACGATATAAACTGTCTTGGTACCTTCTCCTTCAAGGGAACTACAAAAGACCCCCGATTCGGTAACCCCACACCGAGAATTGCAGAATGTCCTAACGGTATGATAAATGCAGTCGGACTTCAAAACCCGGGTGTTGAAAAGGTAATTTCTGAGGAGTTGCCGAAACTCGCGAAGTGTTTTAACAAACCCGTTATGGCAAATGTAAGCGGTTTTTCGATTGAGGATTATGCCTACACCTGTGAAAAGCTCGATAAAGAGGAACAGGTTGGCTGGCTTGAGGTAAATGTAAGCTGTCCTAACGTTCACGGCGGAGGTATGAGCTTCGGCACACTACCCGATGCGGCGGCAGAGGTAACAAAAGCCGTGAAATCTGTAACCTCAAAGCCTGTAATTATAAAACTCTCCCCCAACGTTACCGACATCGTCTCCATCGCAAAGGCTTGCGAGGAGGCAGGTGCAGACGGCATCAGTCTTATTAACACACTTCTCGGTATGAGAATAGACCTTAAAACAAGAAAACCCGTTATTGCTAATAAAATGGGCGGCTTTTCAGGCCCTGCTATCTTCCCTGTTGCCGTTCGTATGGTATATCAGGTGGCAAATGCCGTAAACATTCCCGTTATCGGAATGGGCGGTGTATCTAGTGCAGAGGACGTAATTGAAATGATGTTAGCCGGTGCTACTGCAGTAGAGGTGGGTGCAGCAAACCTAGTTGACCCCTTTGCTTCGAAGAAAATTATAGAAGATTTACCGAGGGTTATGGAAAAATACGGTATAAATAATTTAAGTGATATAATAGGAGGAGCGAAATAAATGGGTAAGGATGTAATTATCGCATGCGACTTTTCGAGCAAGGAGGCTTGTCTTTCATTTTTAGACAAGTTCACAGGCAGAAAGCCCTTCGTTAAGATTGGTATGGAGCTTTTCTATGCAGAGGGCCCCGAAATTGTAAAGGAAATTAAGAAGAGAGGCCATAAGATTTTCCTTGACCTCAAACTCCACGATATCCCGAACACTGTTAAAAAGAGTATGTCTGTACTCTCACGTCTCGATGTTGATATGACAAATCTTCATGCAGGTGGCACCGTTCGTATGATGGAAGCCGCTATTGAGGGTCTGACCCGTCCTGACGGCTCAAGACCTATCCTTATAGCAGTGACTCAGCTTACCTCTACCGATCAGGATGCAATGGAGAGTGATCTTCTCATCCGCGAGCCTATCGACAAGGTTGTTATGCACTATGCTGCTAACGCTAAAAAAGCGGGACTTGACGGTGTTGTTTGCTCTCCTCTTGAGGCCGGCAAGGTACACGAGACCTGCGGTACCGACTTTGTAACAGTTACCCCCGGTGTTCGTTTTGCTGACGGAGATATCGGTGACCAAAAGCGTGTTATGACTCCTGCCCAGGCAAAGAAAATCGGCTCTGACTATATCGTAGTCGGCAGACCCATCACCGCAGCAGAAGACCCTGTTGCAGCGTATGAGAGATGCGTTTCGGAATTTATAGGATAAATTCAGCTAAATGCAAAAAGCAAAGCGCAAAATGCAAAATTAAGGTGTTGCCTTTGGCAACAAATATATAAAGGAGACGAGTACAATGGAAGGTTATAAGAGAGAATTTATCCAGTTTTTAGAGGGTGCAGGAGTGCTCAAATTCGGCGATTTTACCGCAAAGAGTGGCAGAAAGATTCCCTACTTCATAAATGCCGGCGACATCAAGACGGGTGACCAAATATGCAAGCTTGGCGAATTTTACGCAAAGGCATATTTTGAGAAGATTGGAAACAAAAAGACCGTTCTTTACGGACCCGCTTACAAGGGTATTCCGATTGCGGTATCGGTTGCTACTGCACTTTCTCGTGAGGGACTTGATGTTCCCTTCTTCTTCAACCGCAAGGAAGAAAAGGACCACGGCGAGGGCGGAGTTTTCGTTGGCTATAAGCCGCAGGGTGAGGATATAGTTATCGTTGAGGACGTTATCACTGCTGGAACCGCTATAAGAGAGAGTATGGAGATTTTAAAATCTCTCGAAAGCTCAAAGGTTGCCGCAGTTTTCGTAATGGTTGACAGAAAAGAAAAGGGCAAAACCGAAAAAAGTGCTATGGCTGAGGTTGGAGAGGAGTTCGGCTTCCCTGTTTACTCGGTCGTTGACGTCTATGACATAATCGAATATCTCGAAGAAGACGAAAAAAACCGCGAAAATATTGACAGAATCAAGGCTTACCTTGAAATAAACGGAGCAAAGGATTAATAATATGAGAAGTTTGATCGATATTCTCGACCTTTCCACTGCTGAAATTGACGAGCTTGTAGCAAAAGCTAACGACATTATCGAAAACCCCGAAAAGTATGCCCACAAGTGTACGGGGAAAAAACTGGCGACACTCTTTTTCGAGCCCTCGACCAGAACCCGTCTTTCCTTTGAGGCAGCAATGTATGAGCTCGGCGGAAACGTGCTCGGCTTTTCGGAAGCACAGTCATCATCCTCTGCAAAGGGTGAAAGTGTTGCCGATACCGTTAAGGTTGTCGGCTACTATGCTGATATAATCGCAATGCGCCACCCAAAAGAGGGCGCTCCGCTTGTCGCTTCAATGAACACAGATGTACCCGTTATAAATGCAGGTGACGGCGGACACAACCACCCGACACAGACCTTAACCGACCTTCTCACCATAAGTCGTGAAAAGGGTCGTTTCGACGGGCTCACAGTCGGCTTCTGCGGAGACTTAAAGTTTGGAAGAACCGTCCACTCTCTTATCGGTGCGTTATCTAGGTATGAAAATGTTCGATTTATACTCATTTCTCCCTCGGAGCTGACTGTTCCCGAGTATCTTAAAAAGGAAGTTTTAGAGGCCAAAAATATCGAGTTTATCGAAACTACCGATCTTGAAAAATATATGCCCGAGCTAGATATTCTCTACATGACAAGAGTTCAGAGAGAGCGGTTCTTTAACGAGCAGGATTATATTCGCCTCAAGGACAGCTATATACTTAACACCGAAAAGCTCGAAAACGCAAAGCCTGATCTTTCAATTCTTCATCCCCTGCCCCGTGTCAACGAAATTGCAGTTGCAGTGGATCGCGACCCGAGAGCAAAATACTTCGAGCAGGCAAAGAACGGAAAATATATCAGAATGGCGCTCATTCTAAAACTGTTGGAGGTGGAGTAAATGATAATCAGCCCTATTGAAAACGGAATTGTGCTTGACCACATAAAGGCGGGTAAAGGAATGGAGCTTTATCGGGCTCTCTGTTTAGATAAGCTCGACTGTATGGTTGCTCTTATCACAAACGCCGACAGTCTTAAAATGGGTAAAAAAGACATCATCAAAATAAACGAGGTAATCGATCTTGACCTTGATATTATCGGCTATATTGACCCCGGTGTTACTGTAAATATCATTACTGATACCAAAAACCGCAAGCGTGAAAAGATACAGCCGCCTGAAAAGATTACTGACATTATCCGTTGTAAAAACCCAAGATGTATCACTACTGTCGAACAGGAGCTTCCTCAGATATTCAAGCTAACAGACAAAGAAAACATGGTTTACCGCTGTATCTACTGTGAATCAAAGGCAAAATAAGTAAAACACGCCAAGAAAAATCTTGGTGTGTTTTCTCTATTCGAGGATATATTTATTATCTTTGTACACGACCTTCACGCTGTCGCCCTTGTTTATACTTGAATCAAGCATTTTTTCACTCAGCATATCCTCAACATTGGTCTGGATAGCTCGCTTTAAGGGTCTGGCACCGTAAATAGGGTCAAAGCCAGCCTCGGCAACAGCCTCGACAACGCTCTCATCAAACTCTGCGTTAATCTCAAGTCCGCGAAGTCTATTTTTAAGACCCTTAAGAAGATTTGAAGCGATAGCCTTAATATCCTCTTTTGAAAGCTTGTGAAAAACTATAATATCGTCAAGACGGTTAAGAAACTCGGGTCTGAATTCCTTTTTAAGCTCTGCCGTAACGAGATTCTTTATCTCGGCCTCATCTTTATCTGCGGTTTCATCCGAGCCAAAGCCAAGGGAGGTTTTTTTCTCGGTTATAAGACGGGCACCGATATTCGAGGTCATAATTATCACAGTATTCTTGAAATTGACCGTTCTGCCCTGAGAATCGGTAAGAATTCCGTCGTCAAGAATCTGCAAAAGTATATTGAACACATCGGGATGCGCCTTTTCAATCTCATCAAAAAGTACCACAGAATACGGGTTTCTTCTGACCTTTTCGGTAAGCTGACCGCCCTCTTCAAAGCCGACATAACCAGGAGGCGAGCCGACAAGTCGGGATACAGTATGCTTTTCCATATACTCTGACATATCAAGGCGTATCATTGATTTTTCAGCGCCGAACATAGCCTCTGCCAGAGCTTTGCAAAGCTCGGTCTTACCAACGCCCGTCGGTCCTAAGAAGATAAACGAGCCGATCGGGCGGTTGGGATCCTTAAGTCCCGTTCTGCCGCGTCTTATCGCCTTTGAAACCGCGGTTACTGCTTCGTTCTGACCGATAATTCTGCTATGAAGCACCGACTCCATATTAAGCAGTCTTTCGCTCTCCTGCCGTGTGAGCTGTGCTACGGGTACACCCGTCCATCCCGACACTATCTCGGCGACGCTTTGTTCATCAACCGTTCCTATCACTCGGCTTCGATTTTTTTCTTTTTCGACATTTATCTGATCTGAAAGCTCGCGCTCTCTATCTCTCAGTCTCGCCGCCTCTTCAAAATTCTGCTCAGATATTGCGGCATCCTTTTTTGCAGTAATATCCTTTATTTTCTGTTCAAGCTCTTTGATCTCATCCGACACCTCTGAGGATTTAATACGAAGCCGCGAGCCCGCCTCGTCAATAAGGTCTATAGCCTTATCGGGCAGAAATCTGTCGGTTATATATCGGGCTGATAGCTTTACCGCCGCCGCCACAGCCTCGTCGGTTATAACGGTATTATGGTGCTTTTCATATTTATCCTTGATGCCCTTTAAAATTAGTATTGCATCCTCTTCGCTCGGCTCGTTTACATTTACGGGCTGGAAACGGCGCTCAAGGGCGGCATCTTTTTCAATATTCTTGCGATATTCAGATATAGTCGTAGCGCCAATAAGCTGCAATTCTCCTCTTGCCAGGGCAGGCTTTAAGATATTAGCTGCATCGGTTGCGCCCTCTGCAGAGCCTGCTCCGATAAGGTTATG
>JAZQER010000011.1:0-9268 GCA_045539095.1 Acutalibacteraceae bacterium
ATCTATCGTTGTTCTGTTAGAATTATCGTATGTTCTTGCTATCTGACCCTTATGATTATAGTATACCTTATACTCACTAATATCGTCAATGTCTTTTCTTATTAATCGGTCAAATTCGTAGTTAAATTTGGTGTGGCATAGGGCAGAAATCCGCCCTATACCTTACTCTTTTGTCAAGACAGAGAACCGTCCCCTGTCTTACGTGATTGACCCGTCCCATGATTGACCTGCCAATAGATGTATTATATTGTTGCAAAAATCTTTATCTTCATTATCAACAATATTGTTAAATACTTCTTTGAATTCTATCAGGTCAATATCTGCTCTTGTATCTTCTTCAATTTTATAATATATTCCTTTTTCACAACCCAATTTAAACGATGTTTTTAACAAACCTTCAAGCCTATCAAAATAAACTACGGTATACTCAAAATTCGAATCGTCTAAAACTTCAAGCACCAACAATCTGCCATCAATAAGCATCATGCACTGGTTTTCTACCGAATAGGCTCCTAAAAGATTCTTACTTGGGTGCAAAGTTGAAAAAAGAGCAAAAATATTATAATCTTTATCAACCCAAAACAATTCAGGTATGTTATCAGAATTTATATCCTTAAGAATAAAGCCATAATTAGATAATTTATTATCCTCAGTATTCATTGCTATACTTTTTAACATATCTTCCCATTGCATAGCTAATTGACTATTGGGGGCAGGATATTTTTTAATAATCTGCTCTAATTTCAAATTAGGTATATCTTTGATTATATTTTTATAATTTGAAACAACTTGAAAATAATAGTTATTTATGCAATACTCATCATCTACAATCAATATATCTTTTTCATCAACCAAAAACTCAATACTAAAAACGTTCTCGGCCCCTGTTAAACTTTCAGTTCTTCGTATTATAGTATTGGGATGTAGAATTTTTCCTTTAACATCCGCACAGAGTAATCTGCTTGCATTATATCTAAATTCATAAACAAATTCTCCTTTTTCATCAACGAAAACTATGCGTCTAATATTATCGGAATTATTAGGCAGCATCTCTTCTACCGAAATGTCTAAACCATATTTTTCCGCAAATTCCTCCCCCGCAAGATAAGATTCTTCAATAGCATAAGCTTTATGAAAAGGAAAGTCAAAAACCTCTTTTAATGTGACTTGTTCTTGTTGGTCTAGAATGCTTTTAATTTTATTTTCATATTTCAATGCCTTATTCATATCATATTTTTCCGTATTACCGTAATTTATAATTGCGAATATTGCAAAAACTAAACAAACTATTACAATTAGACAAGCATTAATGAGTAATATTTTTGTATTTCGTTTCATTGTTAAAAACCCTCATCCCACCGTAGAACTATAGCTTCATCATTATTAATTGCTTCTTGTATCTTCTGGGAAAATACATCATAGCCTTGACCCGCATACTCAATAGCGATTCTTCTACCTAGTTCATTATTATGTAGGTCCATTTGGCAGTTTTCTTTCCATAAATCATAGTTTTCCACAAGCTCATGAGCGTCCGCAAATTTTTTCGCTTTTTCCTCACCAATTTTGTCGGTCATAACAGCATTCCACATAGCATGCCTATAGGCATTTGGCTGATTATTGTCCTGTTTGGTTGGATCTACGTTGTAAGTTTTAGCGGTATACTCATCTGCTATTTTTCTTGCCTGATTCACTTGATATGCAGCGAAGTAGTCTTTTTTAGCAAGTGCTTTTTCCGCGTCATTTGCACCAGATTTATCTATCTTATTATCAGCAACAATTTTCACAACAACTGTTGCCACAGTGACTACAACAGCAGTAATAATTAAAGCTGTAATCCATCCCTGTCCACTAGGATCTTTTCGATTAACCGGATTATTCCCACAGTAGGCAAACATGTTGTAACCAGTTAAACCCTGCCCCGTAGAAACATATCCATCCGCATTAACAAACCTACCTGTCACAGGGTCGTAATAACGGCTGGATACATAATAGAGCCCCGTCTCGGTATCGTAGTAATATCCCCTGTAACGGATTGGGTTAATGTTGGCAATGTGGTTTTTGTTTGCGGATACATCGTTACCGTTTCCGTCGGTGATAGACAGTATCTTGCCCCAAACATCGTAGGTGTATTTTGCAAGAATATCTCCGTTTATATCAATAATGCCTATGATGTCGCCCTGAATATTTTTGAGATAATAATACGAAGCTCCGTTGTGAGTAAAGCCTTCGGGCGAGCCGTTTTCATCATATAGGAAACGCAGTGTTCCCGTTGTTCCGCTTTGGCTGATGAGCAGGTCGCCGTCATACTTAAAGGTGCAGCTTGTGTTGGACCAGCCGCTGCCATATCCGAACAAATTTTTAAATGCTCTGTGGCCGTCGCTGTCTGTACCGATCAGAATTTCAGCATTTCCGTCGTCAACAATTATCTCTAACGCGGTTCTGCCCTTGACCCAACTGAAGCTGAGACCGTCACGGTACTGGATAGGATTGCCCAGATCGTCATAGGTAATAGTCTCACCGTTATACGCTGTCAGCTTATCGTCCCAGTTAGAGTCCCCGTAGGTGTAGGTGTCTGTAACTGTTCCGTTCAGCTTAACGTTTTGGATATTACCGGCGTTATCGTAGGAATATTCATAAACGTCGGTACCCTTGGTTACGGTCTTAAGCTGATTATGTCTGTCATAGGTGTAGCTTTCAAGGAGCGTTCCGTCCTTGGTTATTGTCGCGATATTACCCCAATCATCATAGGTGTATGCTAGGGTTTGTATCAGCTGGTTATTATAGTACAGCTTTTCGGAGCTGACAAGGGTTGTTCCTTCCTCGTATGTATATACCGTTTTGACAATCTTTTCATAGTCAAGCTCTGTCGACTTTTCTACAAGGCGGTTCAGCTCGTCATAATCATAGCCATAATCAAAGTTGTGCTGTCCTTTTGCCCAGAGCAGACTGTCTTCATCATAATCATAAGTGTATGTAACCTTTACTCCGTCTACCGTTTCGGTATATTCTGTTACACGGTTGAGGATATCGTACTTATAGCTAAAGGTGTCTACATCACCGTACATATTGTTGACAATTTTAAGAGTCAGTCTGTCTGCTAAGTCGTATACATAATCTATCGTTGTTCTGTTAGAATTATCGTATGTTCTTGCTATCTGACCCTTATGATTATAGTATACCTTATACTCACTAATATCGTCAATGTCTTTTCTTATTAATCGGTCAAATTCGTCATACTCATAATTTACGTAATCCCCGTTAGCATAGACGCATCTTGTAACCAGTCCCTTTCGCGCGGTCTCGTATTCATAGGTTATAAGGGTCTCGGAGCCTATCTGTACCGATGTGCGGTTACCGTAGACATCATAGTTAAAGGTATACACATTACCGTTAGCTTCGATGGTCTTGACTCTTCTTTTTGCGTCATAGGTATACATTACATCTGAATTACCCGACATAATCATACTGGGCAGACGGGTGATATGATTGTATGAGTAATTGGTCGTAACGGTGGTATCCGTTCCGTTTACCGTTGCGGGTGTGGTTATGTTATATATCAGACCGTTAGCCGCGCTTACGTTGTAGGTGGTGGTGTTGCCCCTTGTGTCTGTCTCGGATGTAACATAATTACCTGTGGAGTTATAGGTCTGAGAAGACTTAATATGTTCGAGGTTTGTATTAAGTATACCGTCCTCACTGACAACTCCCATCTTTGTATTTATAACATTGCCGTAGGAATCATATGAATAGGTGTAACCGTTACCGAGCTGATTTGAGCGGACAGCATTCAGCTTATGTTCATTCGCCGAATCGTAGATATATTTGTAGGATTCGTTTTTAGCATTGGTATACTTTGTAAGCTCGTCAGCATCGTTATACTCATACGCCTGATTTCTTGCTGCGTTATCAGCAGAGGAAATAAGGTTTCCTTTAGAATCGTAGGTATAGCTGGTGCCGCTTTCATCAAAGGTCACCATAACGTTTTTAAGGTTTGTCGTGTTGGCGGTATTTCGGACTATGTAAAAGATGCCGATTTTTTCTACGACAACACCCTTACGCTTAGGTTTAACGGTAAAGCTTATAGACTGCTCTGACGAGGTTGCGGGGTTAAACTGCTTGTTCGGATATTCAGTTGATGTGCCGTCTGAATAAATTATGCAAACCTCAAGCCCTGTTAACCGTCCGTCCTTTTGCGCTGCCAAAGTACCGTCTATGGTTCCAAAAATATTAAAGCAGACATCAGCCTTATTCACAGGAATATACTGATAAATATACTTGTTATCCGTGGCACCGCCTGTTACGGTCACTTTACCGTTTCCTGTATAGGAATCACCTGTAGCAAAATTAACTGCGTTCCAGACTGAAACCTTTGAAAAATCACTGTTTTCAACGAGGTTATAGTCGTTCATGACAGTATTCTTTTCAAGCTGAAGACAGTCGAACCATGCTGTACCCGAAGCATCTCTCAGACCGCAATATACCCTGACCTCTACTGTTCCCGCGGGCGCATGGCCGGACAGGGATATCCTCATCCAGTCGTTTGTTCCCGTAAGGTAATATTTACTATAAGTAATATTCAGAGAAGCTCCGCTTGAGTCGTAAAACTGTAGAATCAGTCCTGCGCCGTATTTTGAGCTTGTGACTACATTATTGGTTTTTACATATGCCGAGAATGTATAATCCTTATCAGCAAAATCTGTGGTGAATATCTGCTGACCGTAGAAATTAAAATATTCGTCATCCTCATTATTGCATATTTTAAGACTTCGGTTACCCAAATACTTAACCGAGGAATCGTAACTGAACGCGTCACCCGCGCTGCCAGCCCAATTTGAAACATAAAAATCCGAATCCCGCTCAGCATTTGAATTGGCAACGTAATTCTTGACATATTTCTCCGAAGTACTTTGGCTAATGACCTTATTATTGTTTACAACAGAATTGGGCGCGGCTGAACCGTTCTGATTTCCGCCCGACGTTGAATGATAAGACGCATTTGAAATTGTTCCGTCAGGATAACGGATGCTCACGGTTCTGCCGAAATTATCAAACTGGTAAAGCTGACTTATCCCGTCATAGTCGGTAACGGTGGTTGTATTATCCTTATTGTACGCAAAGGTAAGCTTGCCGATAAGGTAATTAATGCCGTCCTCAACACTGTATGATGTTACCGTTTTTATCTGAGTTTTTGTAATATTACCGTCACCTATAAAAGTAAAGTCGGTCTTATATCCTAAGGAATCCGCTACTGAAGATAGGCGCTTAGAATTATATGAATAGGTAGTAACTGTTTGGTCGGGATATGTGATACTCTTCAGAAGAGTCTGGTCAGAGGTATCATAGGCGAAGGTGTACACCCTATTCTCGTTATCGGTTATACTTTTAACGCGCGGAACGTTATTGTATAACTCGTAGGTTATTGTGACCGTTCTTCCCGCGCCGTCCTCTATGGATGTTACAAGCCTGCCGTACTCTGTGCCAAAGGGTGTGGTTGAATAATATCTGATTTGATTGCCGTAGGTATCCTTAGTGTGGAAAATCAATCCACTATCGCTTGTCGAATAAAAATGAGATACTGTGCCATCTTTATAATGAAGGTAAAGTCCCGCGCCCGTATCACCTGTTTCCTTAATAACAAGCTCAAGGCCTTCCTCGTCTACCCATTCGGTCGTACTGCCTTCTTTCTGACGGAAATAATGTTCGGTTCCGTCAGAATCGGTATAGATATATTTGTATCCCTTTTCTATAAGAGAAGAATCAGTCACCGCATCTATTCTCTGCTGGAAGTTAAACATAAAGCCATATCCCGCAGATGCGCCGTATTTGAACTTTGCGTTATAATTCCGCAAATTATAAACAAGTGAAATGTTCATAGGCATACGGTTGCCTGTGGTATTGAATATGTTTTCTGTAACTACTAGGTTACCCGTATAATCATTAACATATGCCGTTCCCCTGTTAGTGACACCTACATCGTGATATGTCCAATGCCCCTCGAGCCCGTTGTTATTTACATATGAAATAAATATTACGGGATAGCTTGTATTCGTATAGTTGCCCGAATCTGCGGCTCTTACATATCTGACATATTTAAACTCGTCGGGCTCATTCGACCACAGCATAACACCGTTATTTGCTTCGCCGTTGTACCACCCTTTAACGACCGAGGTGATGTCCCAGTACGTAAGTTTGCCTGCATTAGCATCTGTCAAGGTAGTTCCGTTAGCTATATTAAAATCTTCTATTTTTGAATTTTTAGAAGAAATGAAGCTATATTCTGCTTCAATAGTTCCCGAATATACAAAGTCAGACTGACTCCAAGACGTATTTATCTTGCTGACATTTACCTGAACATCGCTATTACCCGAATATCCGCGCTGTCTCAATGCCAACTCACCGCCGACTACCATATCGCCCGCGCTGAGTGTCGGAAGCTGGGTCTTTACAACAGATACCGTGCGTCCGTAGGTGGTAGACTCCCTTCCCACATACAAAGAACCGTGCGGATAAGTGCTCGATGGTGTTGAATAAGAGAACAAGGAAGCACTATCTATTGCATTTGTAGACTGCTTAGTTTCCACCCACGGGTCGACTGTTACGGGGTATATTCTATCATCAGAATTAAGCCATTCCTCTGATGCGGATATTTTTACTCTTATTCCGTTGCCCGTTGTTTTTACTATCTCTATACTAACCGCATCGCTTGTATTTTCTGCCGCATCGGTCATTATCGGTGCTTTTATTGTATAAACAACCGCACCATCCGCATTTCTGAGCTCGATTGTCTGAGAATCGGTCTCGACGGCAGATAGTGAATCTATTTTGTAATTGACATAAAATTCTTTTTGGCTGTTTTTATTCTCTAAAACGATATTTTCTTTTATGCCGTATGGCAAGATGAAATACTGTAGGTCAACTCCGTTATAAACATCGTAGTACCAAGCCTCTTCTACTATGTTCACAAGCTCGGTTGACAGGCTATCTTTTGTATCATTGACATATGATATAGGCGAATTGTTTACCTTTTCATATCCCCATGATATTTCGTAACCGTCTACATTTACGCTTGCAAGCTTGCTTTGTTTTGCCTTTTTGCTGAGAGTAACAGCGGTATCACTCTTTTTGTTTGCAAGCTCATCCGCAAGTGATGAATCCTCTTGCAAAGAGTTGTCATACTGCTCCCATACACCCGACTCATCCTTAAAATGTACGGGTATATCGTACTGTGCAGCCATATAACTGCCGTCGCTAAGCAAAAAATGCTTTGTGTTTGCATCTCGCTTAGATTCGATTTCTTCTATTATATACGGCTCTGTTAGGCCTTGGTCTACAGTTGCCGTCTCATTAATTTCAACTTCAGGCAATGCCCCTGTAGCATATGCAGTAATAGGTATACAGGATATTGCCATACAAATACAAAGTGTTAATGCTAATAATTTACGTGATATTTTTTTCATTTTCCTGACTCCTTTACAGGACCTTAATAGTGTTATGCGGACATTATTTTAATTATCATCGGAAACACCTCTGTCATTTAATATAAATTCGTTTGAAAACCATTCTTTTTATCGTATTTATTGTAGCAAATAAAATTTATTATTTCAATTCTTGTAATTTATGGAATTTTATGGTAACATAATTGATGGATTGGAAAATATTTTAAGAGCAGTGCTTTTGCACTGCTCTTTCGCTTTTTTCTGATACTAAATAATTATGCACACGAGACCGTTGCAACCCTCATTAATAACACGCTCTATCGTTTCCTGAATCCTCATCCGAGCGTCGGTCGGCATGCGCGAAAGCTTTGTATGAAGTCCCTCGTTCACAAGCTCGTGCAGAGATTTACCGAAGATGTTTGAGTCCCAAATCTTTACGGGGTCATCGTCGAACTCTGAGAGCAGATACATAATAAGGTCCTCACTCTGTTTTTCGCTTCCTACTATGGGGCTTACTTCGGTTGTGATATTCGCTTTCATCATATGGATACTAGGAGCAGAGGCGCGAAGTCGCACACCGTAGCGTCCTCCCTGCTTCATAATTTCAGGCTCTTCAAGGCTCAGCTCCTCAATATCGGGCATAACTATGCCATATCCTGTAGCTTCTACCTCATCAAGCGCATTTCTCACCTTTTCGTAACGCTTCTTTACGGTATTCATTTCCCTTAAGAGCTCAACAAGGTCGCGGTCATCCTGCACCGCAAGCCCCGTGCTTTCGGCAACCGTCTTATAAAAAAGTGCACGGTCAATATCCACCGTAATTACAGCCGAGCCTGTGCCGAGATCGACAGCAGATATTCTTGCATCGGTGGTGTTTTTATTGGCTGCCAAGGCTTCGCTGAGGGTCTTTATATCGCGTATGTGTGTAAGCTTTCCTGCTACCGATTTTATGCTTTCGGTTATATCGGCGCGAAGCGGATGCTCAAGAGAGAGAGAATTCAGCCATACGGGTAAGGAGATCTTGATTTCTCTTATAGGAAATTCATAAAGAATTTTAGAAAGAATATTACTTATATCCGACTCTGTGAGCTCAAGACAGTTTACGGGCAGTACTGAAATGCCATATTCGGTGCTCATCTCTTCTGCAAGGTTAAGTGTTTCTTTTGAGCCTGGGTCGGTGGAATTGAGCAAAACTACAAAGGGTTTATTTATCGCCTTTAATTCATCGATTACACGCGACTCGGCTTCGCGGTACTCCTCACGGGGAATATCACTGATACTGCCGTCGGTAGTAACCACAAGACCGATGGTAGAATGCTCAGTTATTACCTTTTTTGTGCCTATCTCTGCCGCCATATTAAAGGGTACGGGTTCGTCGAACCAAGGCGTATCGACCATACGCGGATTGTCGTTTTCAATATATCCTAGAGACGAAGGCACTATATATCCTACGCAGTCAATAAGACGCACCTTCATATTAGAGGCATTATCTATCTTTATATTTACTGCGTTTTCGGGAATGAATTTCGGCTCGGTTGTCATTATCGTCCTTCCCGAAGAGGACTGCGGAAGCTCATCTGTCGCCCGTTCTCTGATATGTTCCTCCTCGATATGAGGCAATACAAGTATATCCATAAACCTTTTTATAAAGGTGGATTTCCCTGTGCGAACCGGTCCGACTATACCTAAATATATATCCCCGCCCGTTCTCGTTTCAATGTCCTTATAAATGCTTGTATCAGCCATATACCGTCCTCTTTTCTATTTCGTTCAATGAAATAGTATGAGGAGGGGCTTCAGAATATGACTTTTAATTTTTAGGGAACGACACT
>JAZQER010000012.1:0-21263 GCA_045539095.1 Acutalibacteraceae bacterium
ATTGCGGCTTTGATTTTTGAAATGATAGAAAAACCTTAATTACAGATAGTAATCTCGGTGTCCTTATCAAAGAGATGAATCTTTCCGGGCTCAAGAGTAATCTTAATCTTGTCACCGGGCTTTGCAGTGTTGGTAGGAGCAACGCGAGCGTTGATTGCCTGACCTTCACAGTTCATATAGAGATAGGTTTCAGCACCCATAAGCTCAGTAACTTCAACATCAGCCTCAACGATACCGTCGGGGAACTTCTCGATAAGATCTTCCTCATTGTGAACATCCTCAGGACGGATACCCATAATAAGCTCTTTATCTACATATGCATCAAGAGCACCCTTAGCATTCTTCTGTGCGGGCAACTTAATCTTATACTTAACACCTGCGCGGGTCTTGGTGTCCTCAGAACCAAACTCTACAAAGAAGTCGTCGCCCTCTTTGAGAAGCTTAGACTCGATAAAGTTCATCTGGGGAGATCCAATGAAGCCTGCAACAAAGAGATTGCAAGGATAGAGGTAGAGAGTCTGAGGGGTATCTACCTGCTGAATGAGACCATCCTTCATAACAACGATTCTGGTACCCATTGTCATAGCCTCAGTCTAGTCATGTGTAACGTAAATAAAGGTTGTTCCGAGCTTTAAGTGAAGCTTAGAAATCTCGGTACGCATCTGTGCACGAAGCTTAGCATCCAAGTTAGAGAGAGGCTCGTCAAGAAGGAATACCTTAGGCTCACGAACGATAGCACGACCCAAAGCAACACGCTGACGCTGACCACCAGAAAGAGCCTTCGGCTTTCTTTCAAGAAGATGAGCGATGTCAAGAATTCTTGCAGCTTCTTCAACACGGCGCTTGATCTCCTCCTTGGGAGTCTTGCGGAGCTTAAGTCCAAATGCCATATTATCGAAAACAGTCATATGAGGATAAAGAGCGTAGTTCTGGAAAACCATTGCGATATCTCTATCCTTAGGAGCAACATCGTTAACTACTCTGTCGCCGATGTAAATTTCGCCTTCAGTAATTTCTTCAAGTCCAGCAACCATACGAAGAGTAGTAGACTTACCGCATCCTGAAGGACCAACGAGAATGATAAATTCTTTATCCTTAATCTCGAGGTTAAAGTCAGATACCGCGGTAACGCCGCCGGGATATCTCTTGTAAACATTGCGTAATGATAAGCTTGCCATAATTGACCTCCTAAAAAATAAGTACAAACGTACTTTCACATACTGATATTATAACAAAACATAAAAACAATTACTATAGCGTATTTAACCAAATATATACAAGTTGGTTTGTTTAAAAAGTATAATTATTTAAATAATTATGAACAAAAAACTATAAACGACAGAGTTTGCTCATTTCATCTACTCTAAGCTCTCTGCACTCCCCTTCACTCAAATCCTCGGGTAGTGAAAGACCTCCTATAGACAAGCGCTTCAGCTTATTAACGCCAAGCCCTACGGTTCCAAACATTCTTTTAACCTGATGGTACTTCCCTTCACGTATAGTGACCAGTGCTTGAAAGCCCTCCAAAGCTCTAAGCTTTGCAGGCATACACTCGGTTTTGTCTGCGAGTATAACTCCGTTTGCAAATGCAAATATATGCTCTTCAGTCACTCTTCCGTCAAGCACAACGTGATATAACTTGTCCGTATTACTCTTCGGGGAAATAATCCTATGAGCAAAGTCTCCGTCGTTTGTTATAAGAAGAAGTCCTGTTGTATCCTTATCAAGTCTGCCAACCGGAAAAAGGTCGTAATGCCTATACTGCTCAGGTACTAAATCTATCACCGTTTTTGCACGTTTATCAGTACTTGCCGAGAGCACGCCCATAGGCTTATTCATTACAAGATAAACATACCGTTTATAAACAACCTGCTCACCGTTCACAAAGACCGTATCGCTGTTGCTTACCTTTTCATCTGATTTTTTTACAGGACTTCCGTTAACTGAAACAGTGCCTTTTCTAATAAGTGCTTTGGCATCATTTCTTGATATACCGCAAGCAACTGAAATATATTTATCAATCCGTATAATCTCCATTTAATTCTCCGCTGCAAAATGCTTTATACTCATAACTTTCAGTATCAAAAACGTCTCCCCCAATAACGTTCCCCTCCAAAACTATAAGACTCACGGTCTTATTGGTGTTGGATAATGGATAACTGTATCTTTTTACAAGACATCCGCCATACCTAAAAAGGTCAAAGCCGCAACAGGTCTGAAGAGCGTTGTATTTTATAAACGATGTGTCATTCTTATCGGGAAGCAGTATATCTGTTACTGTTTCCTCGCAGTTTGAAATATCAATATTAAACTCTGATAAATAAGCTACACGCTTTTCAAAAGTATCTGCATCCTTATTATCGTGCAAACAGTTTTTATAAAACGAAAAGAACAATAGCCCAATTACAAGCGAGATAACCGCTACAGAAAATATCTTTCGTTTGCTAATCCTTACCGACAAAAAGAACACAATTACTCACCTCATAAAAAGATATGAGTCTGTGTGCGGTAATATTACAACTTGTCTATTAAACAGACCGCGTGAGCGCTTATACCCTCAAGCCTTCCTGTAAAGCCGAGTTTTTCCTCAGTAGTTGCTTTTATATTAAGCTGGTCGGTATCAATACAGCAAATTTTTGACAGTACGCCTTTCATCAGCTCAATATAAGGTGCAATTTTAGGCTGCTGAGCAATAACCGTAGCGTCAATATTAACAATACGAAAGCCTTTATTCTTTAGAAGTTTAACTGTATCTGCTAAAAGAAGCTTTGAATCTATCCCCTTGTATAAAGGATCACTGTCGGGAAAATGTCGCCCGATGTCGCCAAGAGACGCTGCGCCAAGCAAAGAATCGCATATAGCGTGTATAAGTACATCAGCATCCGAATGGCCCTGGAGCCCCAGAATGTATGGTATCTCTACGCCTCCGATAAACAGTTTTCTGTTCTCGGTAAATCTGTGAACATCATATCCGTGTCCGATTCTCATATTACTCCTCCGTTATCGGTTTACAAATAAGCCTCAGCGAGCTTTATATCCTCGGGTGTGGTTATCTTAATGTTTTTATAATCTCCTTCTACTATTACGGTCAATGCACCCACCGCCTCAACAACTGAGGTATCGTCAGTAAAGCGCGCTAGGTCAAATTTATCAGCGCTTTTATTAAACTTTTCCACATCAACACCCTGAGGTGTCTGAACACTGACAAGGAAATCTCTTTGAAGGGTTTTTATTGTTTGCATATCTTCGTTAACTACCTTCACGGTATCCTTTACTTTTACCGCACAAGCTACACTGTCGTTTGACTCTAAGGCATCACATACACGCGAAATTACCTCGTTTGATACAAGCGGTCTTGCGCCATCGTGAATAAGCACTTTTCTGTATACTTCTCCCAGAGCTTTAATTCCCTTCAAGACAGAAGCTTCACGGCAGCTGCCGCCTTCTACAACCGTAATTTTCTTTTTAAAGCTGTATACCTTCGAAAATTCAGAGATCTCTGTCGTTTTATCATTACGGGTTACGATAACTATTTCAGATATTCTGTCACAGTTATCAAATGCCGAAACAGTACGAGCAATAACAGGCACACCGCAAAGCTCTACCGACATTTTATCGATACCGTTCATTCTTGATGCGTTGCCTGCGGCAACAATTACAACAGGATAAGCAGAATTTTCACTTGTTTTTGTTTTATACTGAAGAGCGTAGTTAAGACATTTCATTTCCTGTTTTTTCCTCTTTGTTAAAGTAAGGGTAAATAAATCTGAAATACAGATAGATGAAATTATAAGCAACCAGTATACCCATAGACCAACCTGCAATAACATCGGAAATATAGTGTACTCCGAAATATACCCGCGTTATGCCAATTATAATGGGTAAGGCAATGCAGCCGACGGTTACTACGCGGCGAAGCTTCGGCGTCTTTAAAATCAGCAGAGCCGCTAAGAGAATTGCAAGATAAAGAGCAATATTATTCTGAGCGTGCCCACTGGGAAAGCTGGTTTCGGAAGCCTCCAGCACCTTAAACTCGGGCCTCGGACGGTCAAGTATATTCTTTAGAGCTATGTTAATAACTCTCGAAATAATTGCTGTTAAAGCAACGGGAATACCAAAGTCTAAAAAATGCTTTTTAATAGCCGAAATAATAACTATCAGTACGGTGACACAAATCACTCCCACAGCGCTTCCAAGCTCGGTTATAACACGCATAGGTATGTCTGCATAGGGTGCTAATACTCTAAGTCCGTCAAACAATGCTTTTTCGAAGGGATAAATAATTCCATCATTAACGGCAACGTAAAGCCCAAGTAAAAAAGGAAGTATAAACAGAAGATTAAAATAATTATATTTTTTCATATCGTCTCCTATGCTAATAAAGCCGCACTCTAAAGAGTACGGCTTCTCTATTTTTAGCCTTCGCAGTCGCAATCAGAATCGCAATCGCATTCAAACTCGAACTCAAGACGGGTGCCACAGTTGGGACAGTTCATCTCTTCGTCCTCAAGCATAGACTCATCAAGATAAATGACATCGTGACATTCGGGACACTCTACCTCGTAGACCTCACCGTCTATCTCCTCATCATCTTCATCATAAAAATTGTCTTCATAGAAGTCTTCCTCTAAAGCAGAAAGATCCTCATCAACCGCGTCAAGCTGCTCACCGAGCTCTGCGCAAGCTTCGTCAATAGCGTCAAGCTCGTCGGTCATATCGGAGAGGAGATCAATGATTGCGTTAATAACTTTTCCTTCCTTTGTAGACTCGTCTACGCCGAGTCCTTCTGCAAGACCTTTAATATAAGAAACTCTTTCACTGATAGTCATTATAAAATTCTCCTTGTATAAAATAACGCTTACGCGCGTTCCATATACTCACCGGTTCTGGTGTCTATACGGATCTTGTCGCCTTCGTTTATAAAGAGCGGAACGCGGATCTCCGCACCTGTTTCAAGAGTAGCAGGCTTTGTTGCGTTTGTAGCGGTATTACCTGCAAAGCCGGGATCAGTCTGGGTGATCTCAAGCTCAACAAATGTAGGCGGCTCAACGCCGAATACCTTGCCCTTATATGAAAGGATCTTGCAGGTCATATTCTCCTTAACGAACTTGAAAGCATCGCCAAGCTCATCCTGACCAACCGGAATCATTTCATAGGACTCAGGATCCATAAAGTAGTAAAGTCCCTCGTCGCTGTATGAGAATTCCATATCTTTTCTTTCAACAAAAGCTGTAGGATATTTTTCATTGGGGTTGAAGGTGCGCTCAATAACAGATCCGGCAATTACATTTCTGATCTTTGCGCGAACGAAAGCGGCTCCCTTACCCGGTTTTACATGTTGAAATTCAATGATCTGATAAACGTTACCGTCCATTTCGAAGGTTACGCCGTTTCTGAAATCTCCTGCACTTACCATTTAATATTCCTCCAAAAAGCGAATTGATTAATTATTATAGTGTTTTTTACAACACCATTCTATAAGATTATAAGATGTTTCGGGGCTTTTGTCAAGTTTTTACATCCCGACTTTGTAACAAAAAGCATATCCTCTATTCTAACACCGAATTTTTCGGGAATATATATGCCTGGTTCATTCGAGACTACCTGTCCTGCGCGAAGCTTTACACCCTCACTTCGCGGAGAAAGATTTGGTATCTCATGAACCTGAAGACCTATTCCGTGTCCGGTGGAATGGTTAAAAAACTCTCCAAAACCCGCATTGATTATCACATCTCTGGCAGCTGCATCGGCTACCTTACAGTCAACTCCCGCAGCCACTGTGTCAATAACCGTTTTCTGCGCCAAAAGAACGGTGTTATATACCCTCACCATTTCTTCAGTCGCATAGCCTACAGCCACCGTTCTGGTCATATCGCTGCAATATCCGTTTATAACTGCACCAAAATCCATTGTGATAAAGTCGCCCTCTATTACCTTTCTGTCTGTCGGGACTCCGTGAGGCAAGGAAGAGTTTGGTCCCGAAACCGCAATAGTCTCAAAAGCATATCTTTCGCTGCCGTAAAGCTTCATTCGATACTCAAGAAAGGCAGCTATCTCACGTTCACTTACTCCGACTTTTATGAAATCGAGCACATCTTCATAAGCTTTTTCTGCAATACGCTGAGCTAAAACAATTGATTCAATTTCATCTTTGCATTTGATTGAACGCATTGAAGCCAACCGCGCCGAAAGTGAGTCAGAAGCAGACACATTGACCTTAAGGTTTTTTCTAAGAACATTCAAGAAAGATATCTCGTTCTCAGTTTCGATTATAACCTTTTCTATACCCTGAGCAAGCAACAGCTCGTTCATCTGATTAAACAGTTTTTCTATAAGCACAACCGTTGCATTTGTTGCTTTTTTGGTTGCTGCTTCATAGTATCTGCCGTCAACAAAAAGATAATTCGACTTATCAGTAAGCAGAAGATATCCGAGTGAAGACGCAAAGCCTGTAAGATAACGTCGGTTTTCGGGTGTGTATATTAAAACAGCTGTTTTCTCGGTCACATATCTTAGGTTTCTTTCTTTCATAAATATTTTTTTATCGCGTCAACAGCCATAGTGTAACTGTCGCGTCCGTATCCTAGTATAGACTCTCTGCAAACATCCTTTATTACAGAGGTATGTCTAAACTCTTCCCTTTTATAGATATCTGACATATGAACTTCAATAACGGGTTTACCGATCGAGGAAATTGCATCTCTTATGGCATAACTATAGTGAGTGTATGCCCCCGCGTTAAGAATACATCCGTCAAAATCGTAATAAACTCTCTGGATTGCATCAATAAGCTCACCTTCACAGTTAGATTGAAAGAAGTAACATTCAACGCCCTGCTTAGTAGCATAATTATCAATATATTGGTTTATATCATCAAGAGTCTCGCTGCCATATACAGAGGGCTCTCTGATACCAAGAAAATTCAAGTTAGGACCGTTTAAAACCAGTATCTTAATCATTTTTAAGCCCCCAATAGTAATCTTTCATTATTTTCGCATCTTCTGCCTGTGTACCTGCAGATTCACAAATAAATATCGGTGATGCCGAATATTTATATGTAAGCTCCATAACAGGCTCAAAATTCGGACCGTAGACACTATCCTCAAAGGTAAGGTGTCTAACTTCTCCTCCCTTTGAATACTCAATTTTAGAAAAATGAGAGTGGAAAGAACGGAGTCGCTCCAATCCTAGCTTATCATCTATCCTTTTAAAAATATACTCATAGTCACAAAAAGTCTTTAATACCCCCCCATCACGGGCATTAAGGTGACCAAAATCAATGCAAGGAATAAGCCTTTCGTCAAGTCGACAGAGCGACAAAACCTCGTCAAGTGTGCCAAGCTGATTTACCTTACCCATGGTTTCCGGACATATACGAACATCACCGAGTCCTTCGGCGTCGAGAGCGTCAAGCGATATTTTCATAGTATCGAGTGCAAGCTCGAGTGCATCCTCTCGGGAAATCTTTCCGCAAGAGCCTGTATGAACTACTATTCTGTTGCCGCCCATCGCTTTTACGGCACGGGCGCTCTGTAAAATATAGTTTACAGAGTTAAGCCTTTTATCCTTATCAACCGAAGACATCGATATATAGTAAGGGGCGTGAAGTGAAAGCGTTATTCCCTTTTCTCTTGCAAGCTTTCCAAGCTCAGTCGCTTTCTCAGCTCCTATGTTAACTCCTCTTCCGCACTGATATTCAAATGCATCCAGTCCCATTTTATGAATATACTCAGGAACCTGCAAACTATGCTTAAAGCCTTGAGCGGTAAAGCTGTCACTGTTTCCTGCGGGTCCGAATATTGCAGACATCTACTTCACATCCTTTAATATCTTTTTTTCAAGAGTTCTTCTTATTCTGAAAGATAAGCCGTCCTCTAAGGTTATATCTGTAACTAATATAGACCTCATACCGACTAAATTTGCACCCAAAGTATCGGTAAAAATTTGGTCGCCTATCATTGCGGCTTCGTTTTTCTTAACACCGAGCCTCTTTAGTCCTGCTAAATACCCAAACGGCAACGGTTTTGCCGAACCGCCGACAGCAGAAAGTCCTATACTATTTCCGAATGCTTTGGCTCTCTCGGGTTTAGCATTTGAAAGAACAATAAGCTCGACACCGTTTTCACGCATAAGCGCAAACCATTTCTCTAAGCCGACTCGAAGCGTCTTAGTTTTGTGAGCAGGCGTCAAGGTATTGTCGACATCAAGCATAAGAGCCTTAATATTATTATCCCGCAAAAAATCGGGAGTTATATCTGCAACGGTTTTAAAAATAAAATCGGGCTTAAACAAATTATTTCTCCTATCAAAAACAAAAAAGCGGTTGATCGACAACCGCTTTCGAGTTTTAACAATATCGCTTAGCGGAACTTTCTTTTGCGTGCCGCTTCGGACTTCTTTTTGCGCTTTACAGAGGGCTTCTCATAATGTTCTCTCTTGCGGACTTCCTGAATAACTCCGTCCTTTGCCGTCTGTCTCTTAAAACGTCTGAGCGCGTTATCAAGCGATTCGTTCTCTTTGATTCGAACCTGACTCATCTAAAATTCCCTCCCTTTGCATACTTCAAAGGCATTACTTGCAAAGGTTATTATACTATAACGTAGGCAGAATTGTCAAGATATATTTATTTAGGAATTTTAAGTTTATTTTACACAATCAAATCAACATTATAATGTTCAAACCAGTAATCGAACTGAACAAGCCAAGCCATTAATTGTGGCCCTGCCATAAGCTGACCGAACCACGTGGAGGTATTGCCCGAATAGAGTGCTTCAAGCGCATCCTTATTTATTATATTGGATAGTATTCCGCCCGCCGCTATTCTGTTTTTGAGAATTTCCTTTACCGCCTTTTCATATATCGGCGAATGTGTTTTCGGGAATGGGCTTTTCTTTCGCATGAGTATTTTATCAGGCAGATAATCCCTCATAGCGTTACGAAGCAGAGCCTTTTCTGTTTTATTTTCAAACTTTATGCTCCAAGGAACGTTATAAACAAATTCAAGCAATCTATGGTCGGTAAACGGAACTCTTGCCTCAACAGACGAGTACATACTCATTCTGTCCTTGCGCTCAAGCAGACTTGCGCCAAAATAGTTTACTGAAAGCCAAGTTGCGCGTCGTGCGGTCGTATCCTCGTCACTTTCACCCTCACATAAAGGACATTCTGCAAGTGCCTTTTTATAGATGTTTGAAATGTAGTTATAGCCTTCATTTTTGAGGGTCAAGGTATCGTCAAAAAGACTTATCCTCGCAAAGGGGTCATGTATCCAGGGAAAGAAATCACGGGAAAGCATTTCGGGGCGGTAAAACCAAGGATAGCCGCCGAATATCTCATCTGAGCACTCTCCCGTAAGTACTACTGTATGACGCTTCTTTATTTCACTGCAAAAATAAAGAAGTGATGAATCTATATCCGCTTGACCCGGAATGTCACGCGCCTGTGTAGCAGGAAAAAGATATTCAGCGACCTTTAGATTATCGGCGACAAGTACAGTATGGTCGGTCGATAGTTCATTTGCGAGATACCCTGCAAACTCATCGTCGCCTTGTGGCTGAAAGATTGATGATTTAAAATTTTCTTTATTTCCCTCATATTCAAAGGAATAGGTTGAAAGCCTTTCTCCCCTTTCCCGACACTCCTCTGCCGCAATAGCCGTAACTACAGAGGAGTCGAGACCGCCTGATAACAAAACAGCAAGAGGAACGTCGCTTTTTAGTTGGCGCCTTACCGCATCAGTAAGTATATCTCGAGTTGTTTCAGCTGCTTCCTCTGCGGTGCCGTTCCATTTTTCAGCTTTAAGTTTCCAATATGGTTTTAATTTAAAGCCGCTTTTATCAATATAGCCGCAGGATGCCGGCAGAACCTCCTTTATCCCTTTAAAAACACCGCTACCGTTAATTGTTACGGGAGAGAGAAAGAGCAGCTGCCAGAGCCCCTCGCGGTCTATCGCCGTTTTCCACTCAGGATGTGCAAGAATTCCCTTTATTTCGGATGAAACAAACCAAGCAGAGCCGAGTCTCGCATAGAAAAACGGCTTTACACCGAGGCGGTCACGAGCCACAAATATCCTCTGCTCCTCCTCATCAATAACGCAGAAAGCAAAAATTCCGTTCAGCATCTCGGCACATTTTTCTTTATAAATTATATACGTATAAAGGACAGTTTCGGTATCACATTCGCTCAAAAAGCTAATGCCGTGTTTTCGAAGCTCACATCGAAGCTCTTTCGAGTTATATACCTCGCCGTTATAAATTATTGTATATTTTCTGCCCTTATACTCTCTTGTCATCGGCTGAAGTCCATTTTCACTGTCCATAACAGACAGTCTATTATGCTGAAAAATCGCGAAATCTGTGCTATAAATACCACGGTTATCGGGGCCTCGGCGAAACATTGTCTCTCCCATTTTTGAGACGGTTTCAAGTGAGAGATTTTCTCTGTTTTCAAAATCTATTATTCCGCATATCGAACTCATAATAAAAACCTCCAAATAACTTCATATTATTATATATGACATTATAGGAAAAAATACTTTAATTCTTTAAAATTTAGCAGTTATCTGAATTGTCAAATTTGCTGATTAGATGAAAAATATTAAAAAGAACCGCCTCAATTTTGAGACGGTCCTCTATTTTATATTACCTTATATCCTTGATCTTCTACTGTCTTTTTTAAAACTGCTTCATCAACCGGTCTTTCCAACACAATGACAGCAATCCCGCTTTCGTGGCTCACATTCGCAATTTTTACCTCAGGCAATTCTTCAAGAACCTTTTTTACCCTGCCTGAACAGTGCCCACACATCATACCTTCAATTTTCAAGGTTACTTCCATATCCATATTCTCCTTTTTGATTTCATTACCTTTTGAAATTTTTGTAAAATTAAGTCTAAGTGCATTTGATACCACACAAAAACTCGAAAGACTCATCGCTGCTGCGCCGAACATTGGATTCATTTCCCATCCAAGTATCGGTATAAAAAGACCTGCTGCAAGTGGTATACCAATCATATTGTAAATAAACGCCCAAAACAGATTTTGTTTTATATTCCTGAGAGTTGCGCGGCTAAGTCTTATTGCTGACACAATATCCAATAGTCGGCTATGCATCAAAACAACGTCTGCCGCATCTATTGCGACATCTGTTCCGGCTCCTATCGCAATTCCTGTATCTGCCGAAGTCAGCGCAGGCGCATCGTTGATGCCGTCACCAACCATAATGACCTTGCCGCTTTTTTTAAGTTCTCTTATCGCTTGTTCTTTTCCCTCGGGCAACACACCCGCGATAACCTCATCGACCCCGACAGTTTTGCCGATAGCATCTGCTGTTTTGGGGTTGTCGCCTGTGAGCATAACTACTCGTAGACCCATTTGACCGAGTTGTTTAATTGCAGAGACTGAATCATTTTTCACCGTATCTGCAACAGCTATAACTCCAAGCAGACTATCACCACTAGCAAAAAACAGAGGTGTTTTACCTTCATCCGACAGTTCATCGGCTTTCTTAACAAGTTCATCACTTATTTGTGCAAAAGAAGCAATAAAGCTGCGGCTTCCGCCAACGGCTTTTTTACCTTTTATAAACCCTTCAACGCCGTTACCCGAGAGCGCTTTGAACTCAGTAACACTCAATGCTCCGACTCCTTCGTTCTCGGCTCTTTCAACAACGGCTTTCGCAAGAGGATGTTCACTAAATTTTTCAAGAGAATATGCTAAAGCAAGAAGAGTTTTTTCATCGGTATCAGATGCTGTAATAATATCTGTTACTTTAGGTTTACCTTCAGTTATTGTACCTGTTTTATCAAGCACGATTATATCTGATTTTCCTGCGTTTTCAAGGGCTACGGCAGTTTTAAACAAAATTCCGTTTCTAGCGCCAACACCGCTTGCTACCATAATTGCAACCGGAGTTGCAAGTCCAAGCGCACATGGACAACTAATTACTAAAACCGAGATTCCTCTGGCAACAGCAAAGCCAACATCCTCGCCCGCGATTAGCCATGCTACGGCAGAAACTAAGGCGATAGCGATTACTATCGGAACAAATACGCCCGACACCTTATCAGCAATCTTTGCTATAGGCGCCTTTGACGCAGACGCGTCACTAACAAGCTTAATAATTTTAGACAGGGTAGTGTCCTCGCCTATTCTTATAGCTTCGCAACGTAAAAAGCCGGACTGGTTCACCGTTGCTGCCGAAACAGTATCGCCGACCGCTTTATCAACAGGAACACTCTCGCCGGTCAGTGATGACTCGTTAACCGCAGACTCTCCCTCTAAAACTGTACCGTCAACAGGAATATTCTCACCAGGACGGACTATAAATATATCACCGCGGTGTACATTTTCTATACCAACAGTGACTTCTTTTCCGTCACGGATGAGTGTTGCGGTTTTCGGAGCGAGATCCATAAGGCTTTTTACTGCGTCGGTGGTCTTCCCTTTGGAGCGTTCTTCGAGCATTTTCCCTACAGTTATCAATGCTAATATCATAGCAGCCGACTCATAATAAAGGTCGTGAATGCCGTGTGGATTCTGACCTAGCAGCATTTTAAAAAGTACATATGTACTGTATACAAATGCTGCAGACGAGCCTAATGCCACAAGCGTATCCATATTAGGGGATTTATTAATTATACCCTTAAAACCGTTAATAAAGAATTTTTGGTTTATAACCATTACTGCAGCAGAAAGCAATAACTGAACAAGCGCCAAAACTGCTGGATTACTGTCAAAAACTGACGGAATCGGAACCCCAATCATATGTCCCATCGAAAAATACATTAAAACCACAAGGAAAGCAAGCGAAAAAATCAGTCTAAATTTTAAAGCCTTTCCGTTTGAGAAGCTCTCATTTGATTTTTTAATCTTTTCTCCGCGAACAAAGGCGCTATAGCCTGCTCTTTCCACAGTTTTTATTATCTCTTGGTCAGAAACCGAGCCCTCTACACTCATCGAGTTGGTCAGTAGATTTACCGAACAATTGCTTACGCCAGCCAAAGAGGAAACTGCCTTTTCAATCCTTGCGCTGCAGGCGGCACAGCTCATGCCCTTAATATCAAACTGTCGCAAACACATCACTCCTTAATGACAAATTCCTCAAAACCTGAGCTATATAATATTTCACCGTCAGGCTTTACCCATACAGCTTCGGTGCCGTCGATATTTTCAATAATCTCTTTTCCCTGCTCATAGCTCATACAGAAAAGTGCGGTTGACAGACAGTCTGCTAAACCGCTGTCAGATGAAAGTATGGAAACAGACGAAAATTCGTCTTTTGGATATAATGTTTCGGGATCAATTATATGATGATAGCGTTTGCCGTCAACGGTGTAAAATCTTACATAAGATCCGCTTGTGACAAATGCTTTATTTTCAAGATTAATACTCATTAAATAGGTACTTTCAGCCATACTGTCGGGATTTTTAACAGCGGCGGTCCATTTGTCGCCATTAGGCTTGTCGCCGATTACTCTAATGTTACCGCCGATATTAAGTGCGTAGCCCGTAACACCTTGGCTTTCGAGGGTTTTTGCTATTTGTTCGGTAGCGTATCCTTTAGCAACAGCACCAAGGTCAAGCGAAGCATCACTGTCGGTAATAAATACGGTGTTGTTTTCTCTGTCTACAATAATTTTATCGAAGCCCGTATGCTCTGCCGCTGCTTTCAATTTATCCTCAGAAGGCACCGCGGCCTGCTCGGGATAAGCAATGCCCTCTTCCCTATATTCATGCCATATTTTAAGCACGCTGCCTAAGGTCACATTAGTCTTACTCTTTGTTAGAGCATACATCTCTTTCGCATAGTCAATAAGATCTATTATCCTTTGGTCGACCCGTACAGGCTCAACGCCTGCCATTTCGTTTATTGTTCGCACGTTATTAATTCCCGAGTAGGAATTATAAATATCATAAAGCTTGTGATATTCTTTTAAAAGTGCTTCTATCTGAGTTGAATTTTTATCAAAATCCGAAATATTTTTTTCATAACCCGTTACGGTAGAAACAGTATCAAAATAGTCGATAAATGATTCGGTAAATTTTTCTTTTTTCTCTTTACAGGACGCAAAAAGAGAGAGAATAATAACCAGAACATAAATTAAAGACAAAATTTTTTTCACCAAATCACCTCCACATAGCGATTAAGAGGGCAAAATGCCCTCTTAATCAAAAGAAATTAATTATTTTGCCTTTGCCATAGCTGCTGCTATATTTTGGATATCGCCGCTGATACCGATTGTGCAAACTGCAAGAAGATCTGCATCTGTTGTCTTTCCGTTTGCGTCAAGCGGAACTGCCTTGATCTCGTCTGGGGTCTTACCTACCATCTTGTCTGTAAGTGCTGCCGCCTGCTTATACCACTCAGCGATTGCATTACCATAGGTGACCATATTGTAGTTTTCTTTAAGGCCACGCTTTGTATCAGAATACTTAGCTTCAGTAACTGCGCCTGTATCATCAAATGCAAACTCGGGCTGAGCAGCGTCAATAACTGCGGCGGCAAGCTTTCCGTCAGCGCCTACAACCGTAGCTGCAAACTCAGTGCAGAACTTAACCTTACCGTTATTATCTTCGGAATCGTTAGCCTCTTCAACATATCCGTGAGCCTTAAGTCCAAGCTTAATATCAGAGCCTTCAAAGGACTTTGCCTGCTCATCCTTGCAAGCCTTTACTACTGCCTTCACAAAGTCAGAAACTGCGATAGTACAGCCTGCGGTAAGATCAGCATCGGTAGGCTTTCCGTCCTCGCCCATAGCGATAGCAGAAACCTCGTCAGCAGTCTTGCCAACACAGTATTTAGCAAATGCATCAGCCTGAGCATACCACTCAGCCTTTGCATTTCCGTAAGCTACCATATTGTAGCTGTCGCCAAGATCATATTTAGAAGTGAATGTCTTTTCGATAGCGCCGTCCTCTAAAAAGCCTTCTTCGGTCTTAACTTCGGGAGCTACACAGTCAATTTTGCAAGCGACTATCTTTCCATCCTTGTCAAGGACAACTGCAGCAACAGTTGCTTCAAAAGCTGCAGAGCCTGCCTGTTCGCTGTCATAGGCAACTTCTACTCCCATACCGAGTTTGTAAGCGGTAGCTTCACTTCCCGAAGAAGCATTATCTTTTGTTCCGCAAGAAACAAAGGTCGCCAAAACTAAAAGTGCTACAAGTACAATTGCTAAGACTTTTTTCATAAAAACACCTCTATAAATTAATCTACGGTAACAACCTTTAATGTATTAGTGTTACCTGAAATGTTGATCGGAGCTCCACCGAGAACGACAACGGTGTCTCCTCTTTCAATTATATCGATCTGCTTAGCGCAGTCAATAGCGTGGGTAAACAGCTTTTCCTCATTATCCTGAGAAAGAGCGAGAACGGGATGAACTCCCCACGAAAGCGACATCTGATGGTATGTCTTAAGCTCGGGAGTTGCCGCGACTATGGTTTCTTTAGGTCTGAATTTGGAGAGTCTGCGCGCTGAATAGCCCGACTTTGTCACTGTAATAATTGACTTAACCTTAAGGTCGCGCGCGGTGGTACAGGCGGCGTCACAGATAGCGTTAGTCGTGTCATTGACCGATTCAAACATATTGTTTCTGAACATATTCATATCAAGAGCATCGTTTTCAGCCTGCTCCAGAATAGTCGCCATAACCTCGATAACTCTCGCAGGATCATCGCCCATAGCAGTTTCTCCGGAAAGCATAACACAGCTTGTGCCATCGAATACGGCATTCGCAACATCGGTTATTTCTGCTCTGGTAGGATTATATGAATGAATCATAGATTCGAGCATTTGAGTAGCAGTAATTACTATCTTACCCGAGCCGTAGCACTTTTTGATAAACCGCTTCTGAAGACCCGGAAGCTTCTCATATTCCACCTCAACACCCATATCTCCACGAGCCACCATAATACCGTCTGACTCAGCAAGAATAGAATCAAAGTTATCTATTCCGTCGCGGTTCTCTATTTTAGAAATTATCTTTATTGCGTGACCGCCGTTATAATCAAGGAATTTGCGAAGGTCGATAACATCGTGCCTTGTTCTTACAAAGGATGCAGCAACATAGTCTATATCCTGCTCAATTGCAAAAAGAATATCCGACTTGTCCTTATCGCTGAGATAAGGCATATCAAGGTGAACGCCGGGTACATTTATACCCTTGCTGTCCGACAGCATTCCGCCTACAATAACTTCACAGTCAATTGACGAGTCATCAGTATTTAAAACCTTTAAAATTATGCTACCGTCATCAATTTTGATAGTGTCTCCCGTTTTTACAAGCTTGGGTAGCTTTGCATAGGTTATGCTGACTTCCCTTTTATTTCCCAACTTGTTTTCGGTTACAAGTTTGAAGTTATCTCCGATTCCAAGCTCAATAGATGCGCTTTCAAGCTTTCCTGTTCTGATCTCGGGACCTTTTGTGTCTAGAATCAGCGCCGCAGGTATGCCAAGCTCATCACGCACCGACCTAAACAAGTCAATCATCTCTTTATGAGATTCGTGGCTTCCGTGAGAAAAATTCAGTCTTGCGACATTCATACCCTTACGGAACATTTCTACTAAGATTTCTCTGGTACTACTCGCAGGACCGAGAGTGCAAACAATTTTTGTTTTCCTCATATTTTTCTCCGATAAACAGTAATATAAATTTATCTTAGTATATGCAGAGATTGTATATTTATTTTAATTTGATATGTCTGACAAGTCCGTTCTTCATAAGAAGCCGGGGCTCGCCTTCAATTAAGGGTAAGAAATAATTTACTGCATCGTCAGTAACATTGTTCTTTTCCTCATTTATCCACTCTACGGGGAAATTACGCTCGCCGTTCGCGACAAGGTGTGCATCAACAGGTACTATTTCAACTCTGTAAGGCTCTTCACTTACGCGCTTGAATGCCATCATCTTACCTGTAACTCCCTTAACTGCTGCTGCTACTGCGGCAGCTCCTACAGCCTCAGATTCGGCAAGGTCTGTTTCAGAAGCGATATGAGAAGCGCAACGCTGAAGAACAGAAAGCTCAACTGAGCGTACCTTAACCCCAAGCTTTTCTTTAATAAGATTCTCAAGCGTCTTACCGATACCCGCAAGCTGAACATGGCCGAAAGCGTCGGTTTTCTGTTCAACCTCTTCATCACTAGGAATAGTGACGCCCTCAGAAACTACTGCAATAACAGTGTTTTCAGTTTCAAGCTTTTTCTTAAGGTCGCTTATAAATCTGTCGGCTGAAAAATCAGTTTCGGGCAGATAGATAAAATCAGGATGGGTCTCTCCGTTAGCGCGAAGCACCGAAGAAGAAGCTGCAAGCCAGCCTGCCTGTCTACCCATTACCTCAATAACGAGCACAGACTTCATATCATAGACCTCTGTATCTCTTAAAATCTCGCTTACTGTGGTAGCAAGATACTTAGCGGCAGAGCCGAAGCCGGGTGTATGATCGGTTTCGGGCAGGTCATTATCAATGGTCTTGGGCACTCCCATAACACGTATTGGACTGTTTTTCTCGGCAAGATACTTTGACATTTTATTTACAGTATCCATAGAATCATTACCGCCGATATAGAACATAGCGCCTATACCGTATTTTTCAAGACGCTCAACAATCTTTTCGTAGGTAGCGGGATCCTTATCAGGGTCGGGTAGCTTATAGCGGCAGGAGCCGAGCGCTGAAGACGGAGTCTGGCGGAGAAGCGCCATATCCTCTTCGGTTTTAACGATACTGCCTAGGTCAACGAGATTATCGTAAAGTATACCCTCAATACCGTTCAGTGAACCGTAAACCTTTTCAATAGACTCTTCCTTATAAGCGCCCTTAATAACGCCTAAAAGCGACGCATTAATAGCGCAGGTAGGTCCGCCTGACTGAGCAACAACAATATTCATACAAAACACCTCAATAAAAATTAGATTATAAACTGTTCTATCTGCAATATCTTACCACAAACGAAGTCAAGAATTGAAGACAGAAGTATAAGCAAAGTAAAGATTGGAGCGACATATTTGATTATGATTACGAAAAGCTTTTCGTTTTTAAACTTGCCCGAAAACTTGATCTCGTCGCATATTGTTTTTGGCTTAATGATGTATCCAACAATAATACTTGTCATGAAGGCAACTATCGGCATAAGCAAGCTGTTACTTACGAAATCGAAAAGGTCGAGAATTGTCTGTCCACCAACCGAAATGAAATCGAGTATTCCAAAGCCGAGGGAGGATGGAGCACCGAGAATAAACGCGCCTAAAAATACGAAAAGACAAATCCAACGTCTCTTCAGCGAGGTTTTATCCTGAATCACCGAAACAACCGTTTCCATCAGGGATATTGAAGAAGTAAGCGCCGCAAAAAATACCATAATGAAGAAGACAGAGCCGATTATTCCGCCGCCCGGCATAGAATTAAACACCTTGGGCAGAGTTATAAACATTAAAGTGGGGCCTGCATTTGTAAGGTCTGATTCGCTGCCGAACGCGAAAACAGACGGGATTATCATAAGTCCCGCAAGGAATGCAACACCTGTGTCAAACACCTCGATCTGTTTAACCGAAGACTCGATGCTAATATCTTTTTTCATATATGAACCATAGGTTATCATAATACCCATTGCTATCGACATAGAGTAGAAGAGCTGACCCATCGCAGCAACAACAGTCATATAATTAAATTTTGAAAAGTCAGGCAGTATGTAGTATTTTACTCCTTCCATCGCACCAGGCATAAGCATAACATAGATTGCAATACCAATGGTCAGAACTACAAGTATCGGCATCATTACCTTACTGACCTTCTCTATTCCCTTTTCGACACCAAAAAGGACAATAAGGGAAGTTAGAGCGATAAATAAGATAAACCATCCGAGCGGCTCAACAGGACTTTTTATAAAATCAAAAAAATATCCTGACTGGGAAGAGTTAGATACACCGCCGCTTATAAAAACTGTGATATATTTCGCAACCCAACCCCCAATAACCGAATAATACGGGAGTATAAGCATTGGAATTACAGAGGCAAGCCAACCTACAAAAGTGTATTTCTTATTAAGCAGAGAAAAAGCACCAATAGGACTTTGTCCCGTCTTTCTGCCTATTGCGATCTCGGCGCAAAGGAGCGCAAACCCAAAGGTTACAGATAAAATTATATATACAAGCAGAAAAATACCGCCGCCGTACTTAGCCGCAAGATACGGAAATCTCCAAATATTTCCAAGCCCTACTGCCGAACCTGCCGCTGCAAGCACAAATCCTATTTTTCCTGTAAAACTGCCTCTGTTTTTTACCATAAATAACTTCCTCGAAATATATATGTGTTAATTATAACAATAATCATATAAAAGGTCAAACAAAAAATAATTAAACCGTCGGAAAACCGACGGTTTAACGTTATTTTTCTTTTGTTTTTAGAACCTCAGCAAGCTTGATATGTCTGCGATTCTTCACCTCGTGAGGAATCGGGTGAATTTCGCCAGCAGCAGTTAGTGCCATGCGGGTAAACAAAGGTCCAAAGAGCTCGTATATCAAAACCGCAAAGAGAGTTATGTTTCTGATAAGATTACCCTGCTCTCCAAGTTGCATCGCAGTTGTACACATACCGAGCGCAACACCTGCCTGTGGAAGCAAAGTGATTCCGAGATATTTGCATATTTCAGGTGAACACTTGGTCATTTGTGCACTTCCCATAGCACCGAAATACTTACCAAGTGAGCGGAAGATGATATAGACTATTCCAATAAGGACTATTGCAATATCTGCAAATACACCGAGTTCGAGCTCCGCACCGCTGATAACGAAGAATAGTGCAAAAAGCGGCGAGGTCCATTTGTCGCTTCGCTCCATAAGGTCGTGAGACAACGGACAAATATTGCAGAAGACTGTTCCGAGCATCATACAAACCAGTAGTGACGAGAACTGAATGTGAACAGGTCCTATGTGAAAATCTAGCATCGAAAGTGAAGCTGTCAGGAACACAGCGCCTATAGTAAGATTTAAACGGTTTGTATTTGAGTTGAATAGCTTTTCAAGCTGAGTAAGCACCCAACCCATAATTGCGCCCAGTATAAGTGAACAGCAGATCTCTACAATGGGGTTAACTATTATTGAAATGATATCAACTGCGCCGCTAACCAGAGACTTCGCAATTCCAAACGATACTGCAAAAACAACCAGACCTACAGCATCGTCAAGAGCTACTATGGGAAGAAGAAGTTTTGTAAGCGGACCGCTCGCCTTATACTGACGGACAACCATAAGCGTCGCCGCAGGCGCTGTTGCCGTAGCTATTGCGCCAAGCGTTATAAGCTGAGGAACATTGATTACTTCAGGCATAATAAGGTGTACCGCAAGCAGAGCAAGGTCAACAAACAGTGTTGCAACCAACGCCTGAAAAACGCCTATAACAAACGCCTGCTTACCGGTCTTTTTTAAATCATCAAGGCGAAACTCACTACCTATTGAAAATGCAATAAAACCGAGAGCTACCTCTGAAACAAGAGCAAGAGCCTCGACCGCCTCATGCGAATTGAAGCCAAGGTTTGTGATACCGAGAGCCCCCAGGCAATACGGACCGATAAGAACGCCTGCGATAAGGTATGCCGTAACCGACGGCAGCTTCAGCGGTTTGAAAACTCGCGTCATAAGAAGTCCTGCAAGAAGTGCAATTGAAACTGTTAATAATGTACCCATAATCTCAATCCTCTTTTATGTAATCTTTTTCCAAACCATGAGATTATACCACAAAAGAAATCTACTTTCAAGTACAAAAAACGAAGTCCTGCAATTTTTTGCAGGACTTCGTCTCAGACTGTCGAAAAAGGCGCGAGAACATAAGCGGAGAAAAGATAAAGGAAAGTTTTTTAGTAAAACAAACATTGACCAAAAACAAATGCACACATATTTAAAATCCGTTGAAGCGTCGAACTTCAAGGGATTTTCCGCTTATTTTGCCCGAATGTCACCTCTCGGAGTATACACATACACCTTCGGGCTCCATTCGGACAATCTCACACCTTTTTGGACAGTCTCCCAGCGTGTCGATAGGTTTATCGACACGCTGAAAAGGGAATGTAAAAAACGAGTTTTTTACATTCCCTTTTCTTGTTACTTTCCAAAGCATCGGTCTGCGATTTTTCGCATGTTTCCACCGAGAATTTTCTTTTTATCCTCAACAGATATGTTTGCAAATGCAACCCAGCCAAGCTGCGGACGTGGGTCACGCATCGGCGCATCGGTGCCGTAAAGCGTTTTGTCTGCAAGCCCCTCACGGCAGAG